>CAYTDR010000081.1:0-14423 GCA_964436185.1 uncultured Candidatus Obscuribacterales bacterium
AGAGCAGCTCGACAGTGAAGTCGCCGGCCAGCTCGACCTTGGGATCAAGAACCAGAACGGAGAGGTTGGACAGACCAGCCGGAACCGCGTCCAGCTCGAACTTCTGAGTCAGCGGAACGACGCGCACGCCCTTGCCATGCTCGCCTTCCAGCACCGCATAGCGGCTGTCCACCAGGTGCAGGAGGGTGCCGGTGATCTTGCGCAGATTGCCGTTCTTCATCTCTTCGACGAAGGTGACCTTCTTGCCGATCGAGTGCTCGAGCATGGCGTTGAAGGACAGGTTGGCAGGGCGCAGCGACTTGGCGCCGACGGCGAACTTGCCCGTACCGCGAACGGCGACGATGGTGGAGCTGTTCTCGACGAACTCGCGCGGCAGGCCACCGATGTAGACACGGGTCAGACCTTCGCCCAGCGTCAGATGCCGGTCTTCATGAACGACGGCAGGACCAGCCTGGTAGGCGGTGAGGACGACGTTTTCGGCCGTGTTGGAGGTGACGAGAGGACGATCGGTCTTGGAGTCTTGCTTGGTCATGGGTTATTCCCTTGTATGGGTTTTGGTTGCACGATGAAGTCCTGAAAAAATCCCGGTCTACCATTGACGGGATTGAAGAGTTTTGACAGAACTACCGACCGAAAGAGGCTCGCAGCAGTTGCCTGGTGGTCGGTGCGTGAATAATCAGAGGAAAAAGGCGCTGGTAGGGTTGTTAGCTCGGCAGAGGAACGTGTTGGTAGACCCCAGGAACCTACGCTCTCGACTGACAAACTCTCAATTGATATGACACATCTCGTAATATCGATAGAAGCCCGAATTCCTTTGATATTCCGAAGAAAACCAAGTTCAAGGTTCCAAAGAAGTTCAATATCTTAATCCTGACCCGGCCAGTCTTTTCTTTTGCGCAGCTCCGCAAGCCTGAAGTCAAGCACCACTGACGGTTTCCAAGGACGCGAACTCTTGATAATCATTGACAGCCGCGCCAGTTGAAAGTCTGCAACAGTGATTGAACTGAGCAAAGCAACTGCAATACCGTTTACCCGTCTTTTACCTTCTCGCTTCACGGTCTTCTCGCTCCCAAAACCTGTCTCTACGCCAATCACTTCGCCCTTTGTACTGTGTCCATAACACACGGATGACAGTACCCGCGGATGCATTCGCTCAGGAGCCTCAAGGACATCTCGCCACACGACAGCACAGGAGGTCAAAATGCGCTACATCGCAAGACAACTCGTCTGGCGTAAGGAGCCTCTTTCCGACGTCTGGATGGACCACGAAGGAGGCAGCCTCGATACTCACTTCAGCTTCGGCGGCAACCATGTCTGGCAAGCGCCTGCAGGCGGGCTGCGCACCTTCGCCAGCATGGAGTACTGTATCCAGCAAGCTCGCGCCTGGATTCAGCGGGAACCGTTCCAGACCTTGATCACCGACGACGGTGGCATCGCCTGGTCGTCCCTGCTCTCCGAGCTGCTGGGAGTGACCGTGCCCTGCTGCCAGCGCCCGACGCGCTGCACGCTGCATCTCAACGGTCCCGACCTCGTCCTGCGCCTCGCCCTGCCGGCAGTACTGCAGGACGCCCCGCCCGCCACCATCGTGTCGACTCTCCGGGAAC
This sequence comes from uncultured Candidatus Obscuribacterales bacterium, assembly GCA_964436185.1. Lineage (GTDB taxonomy): Bacteria > Cyanobacteriota > Vampirovibrionia > Obscuribacterales > Obscuribacteraceae > CAYTDR01. Next base: position 1,605 of record CAYTDR010000081.1, read on the forward strand.
ATCCGGAGCTCTGCCGCTGGTATCTGCACTGCCTCCGCCCCTACCAAAGGGTGGCTCACGTGCATTACGACGCCGGTGTGTAGCCCTTTCCGGCGATAGATTCTCAGAGGCGGCAAAATAGCCGCCTCTTTTCCTGCCATGCAACAACCGGCCACTGATTGGAGACCCCTAGCCAATGAAGCCACCGATAAACAAACTGCTTTTGGCTGCATTATGCCTGCTCCTGTCCTCCGTAGCTCAGGCACAGGTCCCAGCCCCTACACCACCGCCACAGCCGACTCCACTGCCGTCTCTGCTTCCGCCCAAGTGGGAGTTGCGCGAGGAACCCCCCGACGCCAGCAAGGGCGAGGAGTCGGTTCGCAAGGAGTTTTCGGGCGGTGTGCTCACTCGCGTCAACATCACCTACACTGACAAACGGCGCTTAATCCAGGAGTACGGAGCGGACGGGAAAACCCTCAACGGCGAGGCCGAGTCCCTTGCCAACGGCACGATCAAGATCCGCAAGTACCGCCTCGACGGTAAGCTCTGCAAAGAGATGGTGATCGGCAAGTCCGTAGGCTTTGAGGAGACCGACTACCGTGCCGACGGCAAGTCGAAGTGGACACGTTCGGTCAAGCATACCGAGAGCTTCTCGGAGTACTACGACGAGAAGGGCATCCTCCGTTTGCGCCGCGACAGCGTCAATGGCGGAGCCAAGATGACCGTCCAGGTCTTCAACGATGCCGGCAAGGTGCTCTACGAGCAGGTTTGGATGCGCACACCTGCCGGCTACCGCCTGCAACTGGTGACCGAGAAGACCGATACGGGCGCAGTGCGGCGGCGCATCTTCGTCAACTCCAACCAGAAGGTGGACTCCATCGACTACCTGAAAGCCGACGGTACGGTGGAGAAGAGCGAGACAGGCGCGACTCTGAGCGAGCCCGTTTTACCGCAGCGCCTGAGAGAGTTCAACGCCAAGGATGATCTGACCGCACCGCCGGTAGCACCACCGACGCCCTGAACGTTCGCCTGTAGAGTTGGTCTTCCTCAAGCGCTTTGGCGCGTTCGCCTCGTAGCGACTGCTCAAGACACCCGACTCCAAGGCGGTCAGGCACGACGTCCTGCCGAGCTCGTTCGGACGCGTGCCTTTCGTCTGGAACTACTTCGGACAACGGCTCGACTACGAGCTTCTCAGCGGCGTGGTCGCCGTGCAACAGGACGAGGAGACCGGCTGTCTCTCGCCCAAGATCGGCTGGGCAGTTCGCCCCGCCACCAACCACGCGCTGGCAGATGAAGCCCTCGCCAACGCGCAGACCGACGACTCCAACGTCGATGAAGCTGACCTCGACCTGCCTGCCGACCTGTGAGGACAGCTCCCTTTCGGGATTGACGGTCGGTTTAACTTCAGGCAGGCAACCACACTCTCTATCCCACAAGGAGACCCAAAGATGAACCGAGTACTCGACGTGCTCGAGCGCTGGAACGCACTCGAGACCCTGATGGAAACGTCAGCCACTGAAGGCGACTTCCGCCGCTGCAACACGATCGCCAAGGAGATGGCGGGCCTGCGCAAAATGCGCGATGCGTGACTGACCACTGAGAGCCTGAAGACAGAGCTGGCAAGCCTGGTGGCGGCGCTAGAAAGCGAACCCGATGACGAGATGAGGCGATACATTCTCTCTGAATCGGAGGCTCTGCGGCTAACGGTCGCTGAGTCTGAGCGCCGCCTCGCGGCTCTGTCCGAAATCTCTCAGGGGCCTGATTTCCCTGGGGTGATCGTTGAAATTCGTGCTGGTGTCGGCGGAGACGAAGCAGCACTCTTCGCCGGCGAGATTTACGAGATGTACTGCCGCTTCGCTCGCAGCCAGGGTTGGCAGCTCGAAGACCTGGCTTTCTCCCCGGGAAACCGCGGTGGCATGAAAGAGGTCATCTTCGCCATCCGTGGAAACGGCGTCTACAGCAAGCTCCGCTTCGAAAGCGGCGGGCACAGAGTGCAACGCGTCTCGCCCACTTCCCGCGACGACCGCATGCATACCTCGGCGGTCACGGTCATCGTCCTGCCCGAGCCTGACGACGATGTGGAAGTCGACATTCGAGAAGAGGATCTCGAGTGGGAGTACATGCGGGCAGGCGGCGCCGGCGGACAGCACGTCAATAAGACGGAAAGCGCTGTTCGAGTCAGCCACGTTCCGACGGGCATCGTCGTGAAGTGCCAGGACGAGCGCAGCCAACACTCCAACAAGGCGCGTGCCTTGCGCATTCTGAAGAGCAGGATCTTCGAGAGAGCAGAGCAGGAAGCGCGGCGGGCACGAGAAGCCGCCCGTAACAGTCTCGCCACCTCCGGCGGCTGGAGCGAACGAATCAGGACCTACAACTATCCCCAGGATCGGGTTGTAGACCACCGCATCGCGGAGCAATTCAATCTGCGAGCCATCCTTGCCGGTGAGCTCGACGACCTGATTGAGGCGCTCAAGAAGGCAGACGATTCCAGCTCCAGCAACTAATCCTTGGAGCTAAAACGACCGGCAGGTGAATAAAGTAACCTGCCGATCGGCTCAAGACCGGGAGTGGGAAACCCTCATCCCCTCCCGGTTTTCTTTACGCAGCTTTTCTTACTTGATATAGTTAGACCTGGCTCTACTACAAATCATCGTAATGCGTCCTTCAACAGCAAAGATTCAGAGAATGAGACGAGCAAAACTGGACGTCCTAGCTACAAGCCCATACCTAAGAAAGTCCCGGGGCGATGCATGGCATCGCCCCGGTGCGACGTTCAAGTACTCGAGAAAAGGCACAACCCGCAGAACGAAGGGAACGGCGTCGACCGCCCCTTCGTCCTGCCACCGCATGCGGTTCTCATTCGCACTTCAGCAACGGACGATCACTTGCCGAAGATCCAGCTCTTCAACTGGTCGAGCGTATGGTAGCCTTCCTGCCGGTCCACCTGCTTGCCGCCCTTATAGAGCAGCATCGTGGGGAGCGATTCGACCTCGAAGCGGTCCTTCAGTTCCGGCTGGTCGTCGACATCCACGGTGACGACCTTCACCTTGCCCTTGTACTGAGCGGACAGCTTCTCGAGTTCAACGGCTAGCCGCTTGCAGGGTCCGCACCACTTGGCGGAGAAATCGACCAGCACCGGGATCTCCGAGGCTTCCACCTCGCTGGCGAAGTTGTCCTTGGTGACCACGACGACGTTGTTCGACGCCTGAAACAGCGGCGCATCGGGCTTTAGCAACGTTCCGACGGTCAAGGCAGCGAGATAGACGCCGACGCAGGCCAGCATGCCCCAGTCCACCCGCCCTTTCTCCGGCGTGACAGCAAGTGCCGAGAGAGCCGCTCCCAGACCGGCGGCGCACCCGTATACTGCGAGAGTCAGGATCGCCGGATAGCTCTGCTCTAAGCCCATGCAGAGGTTGATGACGACGAAGACCGCCGGTGCGAGGAACGCACCCATCATAGTCATAGTACCGACTGACGACGGGCGCGTGGATTTGATCAAAATCAAGCTGGTGGCGATCATGGTGGCGACCGTAACCACCAGGCCGATCGCCAGGGCTGACAACACCGGCTCCAGGCGGAACGCGACGGAGCCGAAGACGATGTTGACGATGAGAATCACGGCGGCGCACGCTACCGAACCACCGGAGAGAGCGGCAATGAAAGCCTTCATGGGCACTTCCTTAGTTTGAGTTTGGTCTGTTGTCCGATTGGCCGGAGAAGTATTCGGCACAGAAACTGTGGGCGAACCGGGGCGATGCATGGCATCACCAGCGGTGCGACATCAAACTGTAGCAAAGCAAGACCGAAAGTCACATAACCACTTCGCCCGCTCACTCGATCGAGAGCACCGGAATTCCGCGAGCGGCGAGCATCTGATCGAGCGAGTCGGCGAACTGCGCTTCATCTTCAGCCGTGCCGACGGGGCAGAAGCTCTCCACCCCGTCGATCTGGACGAAGCGCAGGTGATCGTCAGGCGCAGTGCTGACCACGACCACCGTGCCGAACGGTCCGTTCTCGTCCTTCACCTCGAAACCGGCAGCCCGAGCACGCTCAGCCACTTGCCGGCGCAGCTCGGGGTCGTGGGCGGTGCCCACGAAAAGCAGGAACTCTTTCGGTTCCATCACTATCTCCCTTCGTTTGAGACGACTTGAAAATCAGGCAACTGAAACCTTTCCAGCGCCTCACTGCGAGCAACGGGCTCTGACCAAGCCGAGCGGCTCGTTGCTCGCGCCACCTACTGCGACAACTGACGGTGAACCGACCGGGCGAGGCGCGCCATGCCGACCACGGCATCCAGTCGTGCCGAGGTCCAGTCGTCCTCCTCGAAAAGCGAGAACGCCAGGTGCAGCGGCAGCAACTGGCCACGCTCGTTAGTGAGGGCGGCATCGAGAGACTGCCTCCAGAAGCTGCGGACATCACCAGGCTGGGTAAGCGCGCTTTCATGCGTAAACGTCTGCCAACCGTCATCCGTCACCGCACCGAAGACGGTGGCAAGCGACAGCCCGCAGTCGACGCCCGCTGCGTCTAGGCTCTTCATGCCTGCCTTTCGCGCTGCCAACAGCAGGAAGCTACTCAGGTCGGCAGCCAGCCTGTTGCGCTCGGCAAGCGGGGTGCCGTTGATGAGCGCGCCAATCTCATCGGCACTCTGGTCGCCGTCCAGACCGATGATGCGTGCCTGAATCTGCCGGTGGTCCTCCCTGATGGCGTCACCTTCCTGACGCATGGCATCGAGCGATAGGGGAGTGTAAGGCAAGAGCCGCAGTTGACCCAGCTTGTACTGGGGCAGGTAAGCGACTGCCTGACCGTCGACACCCAGGCGAGACGGAACACCATCAACCTGCCAACCGGAAAGAGCGCTGGCGAGCTCTTCGAACGGCTGGTCGAAGCGACTCTCGGACTCCACCGCTATCTTCAGGCTGGTGCCGCGGAAACGGGCCTGGGCGAAGAACTGGTTGAGGAAGTACCAGAAGTACTCCTCGTCCAGACCGTCGAACTGTTTGGCGAAGAAGCGCAAGACCGAGAGGTGATCTTTGTACTTCTCTTCCAGACCTCCGGTCAACGGTCTCTTGATCAAGCGATGATGCTCGATTGAGATGCTCCCCGTCAGGTTGACCCCCTTCCACAGCTCGCCGGCGAGCGCTCTGTAGAAACCGGAGATCTCTGCCAGCTTCGGCTGTTCCACGGCAAACGGCGTACAGGCGATGCCCAGGGTGGCGTAGAGCTTGACTCGCTGCGCCTGACAGCGAACAAGTCCACGCTCGATCTCGTCGGCACCGAGGGACGATAGCTGCTGAACGGAGCGGTTGGTTTTCTGCCACTGGACGGCAGCCAACATCACCTCAATCGGCAAGCCCAGCGCACTAGCAACACGATGGGCGCGACCAAGGTCAGCGAGCAGTAGCACGGAGTCTCCGACCGGACTGAGACCGTGACAGAGAAGCAGGCGCTCACTGGCACCCAAGCTGGAGGCGGAGAGACGCTCGAAGCGAACATCGCCGTCACCCGTGCGTAGCGCTTCCAGCCTGTCCTTGGTGTTGGCAGGCAACTGCTCCGGTTTGCCCTCACCTGACTTTACGTCTCGAACGAAGAAAGACAGCGACGCCAGGATTCTTCCCGGCAAGGCGAGGAAGAGCGATTCCCAATCACCAGTGAGGCAACCGGGTCCGTTCTTTCGACAGGCCTGCATCAGTTGGACATCCAACGGGCTCATAAGCGACCGCTGCATTCCCGCCTGATTCCTCGACTTCCGGCTCGCTCTCTCCAAAGCAATACGCGCGTTTTGGCTTGCCCAGGAGGCGAGCCAGTACAGGGACATCATTCGGGAACTCCTTTTGCAACATCACGCCTGGCAAGCACGTGAGGAGTCAGTCAAGAACCGCACAGCATTGCTGCTGTTTCGAGATCATTCTCGAGCTGGGTGGTTCTTGGTTGGCTGGGTTATTGGTTAAGGAAAGCTGTTGATGTGTCTAAAAGGGATACTCAGGCTTAGCAAAATCAGTTGTCATGAATCAAGAAGTTTCGGACTATCTAAAGTTTTGCTGGCAAGGGCCTTATAATTCGCGCGTTTTAAGCTCAACCGGGGTCACAGTCCCGCAGACTGGAACGAACGGAAGCAATCAAATCCGTCACCCATTCGAATTCTATGCATCAAATGGAGGTGTGCAAGCGCAATTTGCGGATATTGAGACAAAAGCATCGTACTGACAGCAGGCAAACGAAATTTCTCGTGCCACCATATTCGGTTCACCTGCAGAAGCCGAGCGAGCGGCAAAATAAGCACGGTTTATGAATGGCAAAATACCAATTCAAAAGTGCCGATAGAAATATCAAAAGTCAAGGCAGTGGCCGGGTTAGCGCGAGCATACATCTGCGTTCTAGACTGAATTGGTTGTTAGACAAGCTTTCCGACTCTAAGATTTATATTTGCTGATATTACTAAAAGCAGTCCTTAAAAGGTTCTCAACAGTAAATCGTTGATGATTCAAGAATAGAGCTTGAGCTTGAAAGGCGGATTTTGCTTGACTCAGGTAAACCTCATCAACAACTCTCACTAAGAAGAATCAAAAGCAAAGCAAGCAAACCCAGTGATTCAACCAGAAGAACACTCTGCACCCACACGCTCTAAGCGGGTAGTGTAAGTGTCGCTCTTGGGTCATCACTCACCTCGAGTCTGCTTATGTTTAAGTCTCCTCGCCTCGGTGCCAGTCGCGAATAATGCGATGACGAGTGTCAGGAGGGACTTAAATGGCTTGGGCGTGATGAGAAATGTGACAGCCTCAACAACCAAGGTCAAAAAATCATGAACCTGACAGACATCCTGGAAGAATGCCGAACGCCCGCTGGCGTTCGCGATTACGCCGGTACGCTCCGCCGGTTGTCCGTGGAGATGTGGCAAGGTGACGGTCCGCGTGACGACAAGGATTCGCTCCCGTATGCGCGAGGCAAGGTCCTCGACCTCTCGGCGAGCCTCCTGGAACATCGCGACAACATCGACGTCCTGGCAGGCGGCATCGTCACTGCTGACGGCGGTCCCCAGAACGACTTCGATCAAGCGCTCAACTTCTTGCTCGGCTCTGCCCAACAGCGCGTCGCGGCTGAGTTCAGCCGGTTGCAAGCGGTCTCCAGCCTGATCAACCAGGCGGGTTCGCTGGATCTGCGCAAGGGAGCCATCGCCAAGGCTTCGTTCAGCCGGCTCAACCGCACCATCGAAACCCTCTGCGAAGAGGTCAAGCCGGGGCTGGAAGCCATCGGCACCCTGCTCCAGCAGATCCGCGAGTTGGCCGAAAACGGCAAATCGCTGGATCGATTCGAGCCCGCCTTCCAGGGCACGAGCGCTGCCTCCACCCCCGTGCCGGAAGCCACCCCCGCGGGTGAGCCGCCCGTCCCGATCAGCTAAAGGCTGAGTTAAACAGCTGAGTTTTCTTCGCAAGGACCCGACAACGCACATGTGCTTCGGCAGGCAGCTCACCTCTGGTGGGCTGCCTGGTCGGAGAGGGAGGAAGCGTAGATGACTTTTCCGACTCCGCACCTCACGGTCTTTTACGAGCACCTTCCGGAAGGCGCTAACGCGCTTCTCTTTGGCCACGCGCTGTTCTCCCGTTTGAAACGGGCGCATCTCAACATTCTCCTGGCTCAAAACGATGCCCTCGGCGAAGCCAACGAGCTCCAGACGACGCGCGTCAGACGCCATGTGGAGAAGATTACAGGCATTGCCTCAGAGCAAATGTCGGTTCGATGCATCCGCGGTCCATACACGGCCTTCGACCTCAACCGCGATCTGGTGGTTACCAGCTACCCGCGGGACGATGTCGATCAAGTGAACTGCCTGGTCACTTTCGACGAGACGAAGCTGGGTGCAGGCCCGCTCGTGCTGCCCTTCGGCAGCGGCGAGTCAGGATACGCTGCCAGCCAGGCAGCGCTGAACCTCGCTGCTCTTCTCGGTCTCGAGGTATCGCTCTATCACACCACCTGGAAGGTCAAGGGCAAGGACGAGTCCCAGCCCCGCGAGCACATGTGCAAGGAAGCACTGCTCCTCCTCTCCTGGCTGGAGAGCGAAGCCACCAGACGCGGATTGAAGCACCGCAGCACCATCGAAGTGGCTGATGACGTCTCGGAAGGATTCGTGCAGTTCGCCTTGCGCGAAGGAGCCAGTGTCATCGGCATGGCACGCGGGCTCAACACGGGACGGGCCGGCAGCTACGTGACCAGGGCGCTGGAAAGTTCTCCCATCCCCATCCTCATCGCCGGCCGAAGCCTGGGAGGGAAGCCATGAACGACGAACGCACCCCACTCTGGCGACGGCCGTTTTTCGTCATGGCTGTCGTCTTCGTCATGTACGCCTTCAAGGTCTTCTTCAAGATCACCGTCGGTCAGAAGATCAACTCACCCATGATCACTGCCGACGGCTTCCACAACATAGCCGACTTGTTCGAAGCCGCAGCGGTCATCTTCGTCATCTACCTGGCACGTAGACAGCCGACTCAGAAGTACCCGTTCGGCAGAAAGCAGATCGAGTACCTCTCGTCGCTCACCATCGGCGTGGCGCTGCTGGTCCTGGCGGGCAACTTCGCGCTGGAATCAATAATCGGCATGCTCGCCTACTTTCCGCCTGCCGATGCCCTGGTGCGTGGAGTGGTGCCTATCTTGCCGCCATACCAACCGTTGGTGATGAGCATTGAAGCGCTGCCCTGGATCATCGCCGTGACGGCAGGCTCCACCTTGCTCTCGGTTATCGTCAGCCGCTACCAGATCACCATCGGCAGAGAATCCGGACATCAGAGCCTGATTGCCGACGGAGAGGAAACGGCTTCAGACGGGCGCATCGAGGCAGTAGCCCTGATCGGCGTCATCGGCGAGTATCTCTTCCAGGCTCCCTGGATAGAGTATCCGCTGGCATTGGTGATAGCCGTGCTGGTGACCAGGACCGCCTTCGGGCTCATGAAGGGCGGCTGGAGAGCGCTTCTGCTCAGCAACATCGGAGACGAGCATGAAGAAGAGATTCGCTCCACCCTCTCGGTGATACCGGGTGTGGTGCAGGTCTCCGACCTGAAAACCTTCCGCGTCGGTCACAGCGCGGTCTGCCTGATTACGCTGATCACCCGCGCCAGCGCCCGAAAGTGCGAGCAAATCAAGTATGCCTGCGAGCATCGAATCACCAGGTACCTGGAGAGCCAGGAGTTCAAGGGCTGGGAGATTCAGATCAAGTTCGAAAGTCCGGCACCGGATCGCCACCGCGTGGCCTTCGCCATCACCGCCGGCAAATATCCAGTGATCGCCGACACGCTGGCAACCGCCTCCCACCTGGTAGTCTGCGATGTGGAAGATGAGCGGGTGCTGCGCCCGAAACGCTCCGCCATCGACAACGATGCACTCGCCATCCTCACCTCCAAACGGGTGCGCGACCTCTATGTCTTCAAACCGGACCAGGAGGCTGCCACCACTCACGATGTCGTGAAAGTAAAAGAGTGCCCCTCTTACGACCTGACGGTCATGGGCATTCCCGCCTTCTGAGCGGGTCTCAAACCCGCCTGTATCGGCAGATCTCAGCCGGAACGCCACCGCGGTCACGAGTTGATCGAAGTCGTTCCCAAGCAGGATCTGCAAGAGAACCAACGCTGCACAGGGGCGGGCCTTCGGGCCGCTCCACCTAAACAACCATCTGCGGCTCCGCCTCCAGAGGACAAGCTGTGAGAACTGCGATGAAGCGCGGCTCGGCGATGACGCCGAAACAACCGCCCGGTCCCAAGACCACTCGCCATCTCCAGCTCGGGGCTGCAACACTGCAACAGTTAGGAATGATCCTATGACCGGACAACGAAAAGACTTGGCGCTCGGGCTCAACTTGATCACCAGCGCCGTTAGTGATACCGGAAGTAATGCCCCCCAAGCCAACCGCATCAAGCCCGGCGACGTACTCGCCGACATCATGAGCAAGATGGCGGAATCCGACAGGATCGCCCTTTGCGCTCTGCATTCCGCTCACATCTTCGGGTCGCAGATCGACCCGAACGCCGGTGCTGTCGCGGGGCTGCAAACGATGCAGGAGCTGGACCACATGCAGGTGTACGGTGCTCGGCTAGCACACCTCTTCGAGCAGGTCTGCCGCCGCAGCCCCGTGCTGCTGGCAGCTATCGGGCGCGGACGCAAGCTCGGACTGGTGGACGTGTCAGCCGTTCAGGCAGCCGCCGACGGCGGAGAAACCCCACTCTGCGTCGACACGCTGCTCGAGCAGGTGCAAGCAGAGCTGCCCGAATTCGGACGGGTGAAGGTCACCGTCTGACCTGCACAACTCGAACTTCGGACCGCACCGCAAGTGATACCATCGCCCAAAAGTAAGCCGCTTCTCAGCACAACAGCGAGTGTGAACTCGAGTCACACTCGCTGGATGCTGGGGAGAGTACCACTCTACTCAGGCATCGCTGTTCGCTCACAGGAACTCGGTCTGACTGTCGATGCCGACAACCGTTTCAGGTGAGATCTGCGCGACGCAGCGCAGCCTCAATCGGAGAAAAAATATGCTAGAACCGGATATTCTGGCGTCTCAGGCTGAATGCCTGACCGTAGCTCAGATGAGGCGACTCCTCGACGAGCAACCGGACGACGCAGTCATGCTTCTCAAAACAGCCGACGGGAGGCTTTTCCCTGTCACGTCAGTAACTCGTCAGCTCCTGGCGGAAACCAACCCACCGACTGCGCTCGCCGCTTCCGATGTCGAGTGCAGCGGAAACGCCCACGACTTCTGCTGCGACACCCACCGACGAGAGTGGGAGCAGAGCCGGGAGGACGAAGTCCGTGGCAATGCCTGCGTAGGCATCTGCCTTGGTGAAGCTCCGGGCGCGGCGGACCTCGAAGACTGAGGCGCTGTATCGGAGGTCATCTGCTTTATTAATCATCCCGTGTTGGCCGATTAATCCGCCGGACAATGCGGGATGATTTTACTTCGATGTTGAGCACTTCAAGAAAGAGCACTGTCATGCACACTTCAACTAACACCGCTACCAAACTTTCTCGACTGGTGGCTGCTTTCTTTGTTCTTTTCCTCGGTGTCTTCTTCGCCGGCTCGTCGGTACGGGCGGCCGAACCCGACCAGGAGAAACCCGCTAGCGGCGCTCCCTTCAAGGGCACCCTCTACATCATCGGCGGTGGTGCCGATAAATCTCTGGCGCGTTTCGTTGAACTCGCCGGTGGTGACAAAGCCGTCATCGCCATTCTTCCACACGCTTCGAGCGTGCCGAAAGAGGCTGCTGATGAAGCTTCCAACCTCTTCAGCGCGCGCGGCGTGAAGAACCTCGTCACCATCATGCCCGACCAGAAGGTGGGGCTGCCCAAGAACGTCAACGCCGTCTACTTCACCGGCGGCGACCAGAACAGGCTCGTGCGCTTGCTCGACCCGGTTCTGGCAAAAGAGATCCATGACTTGCTCAAGTCAGGTGGTCTCGTTGGTGGTACCAGTGCCGGTGCAGCGGCCGTCCCGCCCAAAATGATTGCGGGTGGGATGAAGGACGGTCTGATCAAGAAGGACTCCCTGCTGCTCGGCGATGGTCTGGGCTACCTTCCCGGCTTTGTGATTGACACGCACGTCATGGAAAGAACCCGTCACGACCGGCTCATGGTCGCCCTTACGGAAATCGACAACGTCATCGGCATCGGACTCGATGAAGACACGGCGGTCGAGATCTCCGGAAAGAGCATCAAGGTCTGGGGTGCCGGACATGCACGCTTCATGAAGAGGTCCAAAGAACATTCGAGCACGCTCTCGAAGGTGGAAAAGGACAGTAAGGCAAGTGTCTTCAACATCCTCTACTCCGTCCTCTCGGAAGACTCGGAGTGGCCGTTGGATTGACCGAAGACAAGCTCTCACGCGACGATGCGCTAAAAAGAGCAGGCGAAGGAAACGCGCCAAGAGAGGGTGACATGACGTAAGACGTCCCACCCTCTCGTTTTCGCTCGTACTACTATCTTCTCTAATATATGCGATTCGAACGAAAACGGCTGACCAAGCCCGCGGGCGAAGAGGGACGACCAGGCAGGCGACGCTCGATTGTGTCGAGCATCGCCGCGCCTGATCGCGCACCTCTTGCCGTTAGGCCGTCAGATCATAATCAGCCGTTTACCAGCCGAGCCAATGGAACTGACCATGGCAATCGGTGTAGCCATAGCTGTTCTGGATCGGATCGAAATAGGCGTTGTAGTACCAGGGGACGGTTTTCGTCACCGGCACCATAGCGCCGCTCAACGGATCCAATTCAAGTTCGGTGTAGGTCTCCTCGACGACCACCGTGATCGGACCGGTGTAGCTAACCGGCGGCTGGTAGTAATAGCCAAAACCGGGGCGGAACCAGCAATTGTTGTTCCCGTAGTACATCCACGTGGTGGGACACCAGGTGTTATACGAGAAGAACGGGTTGCATCCGTACATCGTGCCGCCGAACCAGAACCCCGTGTTGTAGAAGTTGTTCCGGTAAGGCGGGTTGTAGCGACCGCGATAATTCACGTTAACAGGCGCGCAATAGTGCGGTTGCACCACAGGCGGACGGTTGAGGTGATAATTCGCGGGCGTGCGGTCAGGCCGAATATTGACCGGATGTGGTCGCACATTCGTCGGCACTCGAACCGGCGGCTGGATTTGGACCGGTCGCGGATTCGGGTTTACCTGGCCTGGACGCGGGTTGTGAACCGGCACTTTCACCGGCACATCCGGACGGTCAGGGTGCTGACGCGGCGGGATGACCCCCGGCTGCCGATTCGGCGGAGTGATGCCAGGCTGCCGATTCGGCGGAGTGACCCCAGGCTGCCGATTCGGCGGAGTGACCCCAGGCTGCCGATTCGGCGGAGTGACCC
>CAYTDR010000082.1:0-14393 GCA_964436185.1 uncultured Candidatus Obscuribacterales bacterium
AGAAGAACAATGGCAAGTTCGTCTTTCGTCTTGAGGACACTGATAACGAGCGATCGGACGAAAAGTATACGACCGACATCATCGAAGGGCTCAAATGGCTGGGAATCAACTGGGACGAAGGTCCGGACATCGGTGGTCCCTATGCTCCATACAGACAAACAGAAAAGATTGACCACTACGATCACATCGCCGACAAGCTTCTTTCCAACGGCTTTGCTTATCTCTGCTATGCCACTCCTGAAGAGCTGGCCGCCTTGCGTGAAGAGCAACGAAAACTCGGACAAGCACTAAGATACGACAATCGCGGCCGCGACCTGACACCGGAAGATCGCGAGCGCTTCGAAGCTGAAGGGCGTCTTCCATCGTTCCGCTTCCGCATTGAAGAGCCGCAAGATATCACCTGGGATGACGAGATCAAAGGCCGCATAACCGTCAACAGCACTGATCTCGGCGGAGACATGGTGATCATCAAATCCAACGGTGTAGCCACCTACAATTTTGCCGTTGTTGTTGACGATATAGATATGCAAATCGCGCATGTGCTGCGGGGTGAAGACCACATTCACAACACAGCCAAGCAGTTACAGATCTTTGAAGCACTTAACTGCAAGCCGCCCAAATACGGACATACAGCTTTGATCTTCGATCAAAACAGCCGCAAGCTCTCCAAACGCGAGCACGGTGAGTCGGTACATATCGATCACTACCGAACTGAAGGATACATGCCAGAAGCTCTCGTCAACTATCTGTTGAAGCTCAGTTGGACGGAAAAGGAAGATGCCGAGCGCGAGTTCTACTCGCTCGAAGAGGCTTCTGAGAAGTTTGACCTTCATCGGGTAAGCAAACACCCGGCTAAGTTCGATACAGCCAAGCTGGACTGGTTCAATGCTCACTACTTACGCTCATTGCCACTAGATGTGGTGGTCGAGCGAGCACGTCCGTTCATGACGGATCTGGAGCTCTCTGAATTCTCCGATGCAGGAGTGCGGAACATCGTCGCCACCATGCGTGAAAGCATCTCGAAACTTTCAGAGCTACAGGCGGTAGCACGATTCTTCTTTGGCAAAGAGCTTGCTCTTTCCACCGAGATCAAAGAATCAGTGCTGACCTCCACAGAGGCACGGCAGGTACTGGAAAAGATGCTCGCCATCCTGGGCAATGTCCCGTGGGATGACCCGAAAGGCGCCAAATCACTGGTCGACAATCTAGGCAATGAAATCGGAGTAAAAGGCAAGAAACTATACTGGCCGCTCAGGGCCGCCTTGTCTGGTTCTACCTCTGGTCCGGATCTGGGCTCCATCATCTGTATTCTAGGTCCAACCAAGGTAAAGGCTCGGCTCGAAGCTGCTCTACCGCTCTGTAAAAGCGCCTAGGACGGGTTGCTTTGCTGAGCAACCTAAATCACTGGCGCCTGCAACTGTTCAAAGACGGTCCGCATCCTGGTCCCAATCTTGGTAGTGACTCAATTCCAGGCGTCCATACACCGAAGTGATACCGTTTCAATTTCAAAGCAGAAGGCAAGAAAAATGTCGAACATTATCGTCTTCAATACCTTAACCGGTCAGAAAGAACCGTTCGTTCCCATCTCGGGCAACAAAGTAAAAATGTATGCTTGCGGCCCTACGGTCTATGACATGAGTCATCTAGGTCATGCACGCATGGCAATTGTCTGGGATGTTGTGCAGAGATACCTTCGTTACTCCGGTTACGATCTTACGTATGTGCGTAACATCACGGACGTAGACGACAAAATTATCAAACGCGCAAGAGCCTACGGCACCACTCCGGAGCAGGTGGCCAGAGAGTTCACCTATGCATTCTGGCGGGACATGCACGAGCTCAATGTCGAGCCACCGGATGTAGAACCACGATGCACGGAGTTCATTCCTTTGATGATTGAGTTCATTCAAGGACTGCTTGAAAAAGGCAGTGCCTACGTAGCCGGACAGGACGTCTACTTCGACGTGGCGTCGTTCAAGGACTACGGGAAGCTCGGTAAAAAAGACCTGGATGAACTTATTTCAGGCGCCAGGGAGCAAGTCCGCTCGCAAGAAGATCTGGCGGAAAGAAAAAAGAATCCTGTCGATTTCGCTCTCTGGAAAAGCACACCGGAAGACGGTTCCGGCTGGACCAGCCCCTGGGGATATGGCCGACCGGGCTGGCATCTGGAGTGCTCGACCATGACCAAGCATGTTCTCGGTCCGACAATCGACATCCATGCCGGCGGCGAAGATCTGGTCTTCCCTCATCATGAAAACGAGATAGCCCAGTCCGAATCGTTGCACGATCTGCCAATGGCTAAATACTGGCTCCATAACAGCTTCGTACAGGTGACCGTGATTAAGGACAATGAGCGGCTCTCCGAGAAGATGGCCAAGTCTCTCGGCAACTTCTCTACTGTCCAAGGTCTGCTACAGCAGTTCTCCGCCGATACAATTCGGCTGTTCATTCTGCAAACGCACTACAGACATCCGATCGACTTCTCTATCGAGAGTCTGTCCGGCACGAGAACGGCCATGGCACGACTGTTGCGTGCTGCTGCAGTTGCAGGAGAAAGTCTCAACGGTAACAACGATGGCAAGCCAGATTCCGGCTCCGGGCAGTTCGCCAGGCAGTTGAAGGAGCGAGAAGGCTATGCCGGCTTGCGAGAATCTGCTGATGACGACTTCACCAAGCAGTTCGTTCAGGACTTCGAAGAAGCGATGAACAACGACTTCAATACGGCCCGCGCCTCATCATTACTGTTTACTCTTGCCGACAAGATCTTCCAAGAGGCTGACGAAAGCAGGCGAAACGCCTGTGCCAGAGTGCTGGTCAACTATGGTCGGCTCCTGGGGCTGACTTTCCAGGACACTCGACGTTTTATTGATACCACCACCGGTGAGAAGGTTCTGGATCTGGTGCTGGAGTTGCGCGGTGCTGCAAGAAATCGGAAGGACTATCAAACTGCGGACTTGATCAGAAAGCAGCTCGGAGACCTGGGCATCAGCGTCATGGACACCGCTGGCGGTGCCTCGTGGGAGAAAGAGTAATTCCCCAATTATTGCGGCTGCACGCGAATGAAATTCATTTTGTCGCCTTTCTGGATCCGTTGGACGACGTCAAGTCCGGAGATCACGCCACCAAATACGGTGTACTTCATATCCAGGCTAGGATGCGCCTTGAGCGTGATGTAAAACTGGCTGCTGGCAGAGTGTGGATTCTTCGGGAATCGAGCCATGGCCACCACACCGGGGGCGTTGTGTCTCAAGTTTGGTGACGCCTCCAGCATCAGCATTCTCGGCTTATTCGTGGCTGGATCTATATACATCCCAGAGCCGTTTCCGTATGGACAGCCGCCCTGAATGACAAATCCCGGCTCCACTCGGTGAAAGACCAATCCGTTGTAGAAACCTTTGTTGACCATCTCGATAAACGCTTCCACTGTTTTGGGAGCGTATTGTTGAAACAGTCGCATAGTGATGGTGCCCTTGTCCGTCTCTATAACGGCTATCGGATCTTTCTGATTCGGGTCCGGAGGCTGAGATGGCTGGCTGGGATAATTTCCCATCACCTTGGGAAACCCATTGAAGGCGCTGGAACCTTTCGGCGGTGGCGGTGGTTGTCCGGCGCCGCCGGCTAGACCCGTTGCAGGAGTGCGTGGGTTGCCCTGCAATCCGGACAGCCCCGGAGCTGGTGTGCTGCTCGAGCTTGCCGCGCTCGAGGCGGCGGTGCTCGGTGTCGGAGTGGTAGCCGTGTTTGTGGTGGAAAGGGTGACATCGGGAGGAATCAATTCCGTAGGAATTTGATCCGCGTGCACCTTCGATACCAGGCTGAAACTAACTGCGACCAAGCAAGATGTGATAAGCAGGTGCAGCTTGCGGTTTGCAGTGCGTTTTGATTTCGACATCCGATGTTCTATCTGCTCCTTCGGTCTTGCCGCCCATTTAGCATTTTAGACAATCCGACAGAATTTGTGCACGGGAAATACCACTATATGCGACCACCTTGGACGCTTTTCGAAAAATATGCGCGCAGCAGGCCTCGTCTCACCCGGTTACGTTCTAAATAAAAGGTTCCTGCGCGCTGGATCTCACCCTTTCCGCAAGGGAACATACAGATCAAGATCGGTGTAGAGGCTGACATCTTGATGCAATAGCAAATATGAAACAGGGATGTTCGATGAGGCGACGTTGGCAAAAGCCTGGTTCAATATATCCCGCTTTCCCTCACCAAAAGCCATGAGAATGATTCTTTTGCTGGCCAGAATCGTAGAGATGCCGATGGTGACGCCCATTTGCGGAACATTGTCTAATCCGCCGAAAGATGATTGCGCAGCTACTCGTGTCGAGTCCGTGAGCCAAACGCAGTGTGTCCAGCTCAGTCGAGGCGTAGTTGGCTCGTTGAACGCGATATGACCGTTAGTCCCCACTCCCAATAAAGTCAGGTCCAATCCACCAAGTCGATCGATGAGAGCATCGTAGTCATCCGTGAAACGTGGATTGTGCCTGCAATCCACCGGAATATTGAGTGGATCGTACAGGTGCCGGCACAGGTAAGTTTGGAACGTGTGCTTCTCGTCCGTGTCCAGATAGTCGTCCAGAGCCAGGCACTGAACCCTCGACCAGTCTATCCTTCGAGCTCTCGACGTCTCCACCAGGAAGCGATACATAATGGTGGGCGTTCGTCCGGTCGGGAAACCGATGCAGGCATTAGGCTTTCTGGCAACCAGATCGGCAACCGCCAGGGCTGCTCTTCTGCTCTGCTCTTCCACTGTTGTCACTGGATACTCGCTAATTTTGGAAGTAGTTTTGCTCATATGTGCGTAAACCGGACATCTTGGATATGATGGTCGTATTGAGGATTCTCCTCTTTTTCTATACGATGTTTACATGGATTCAGTGCTCGGTTGTCGGACATGATAACTAAAGTTGGAGATATCGAGAAATTGAATCATAAACTCGGGGGCCGGCGGCTGATAAAGACAGTTCTTCCGCTACTCCTGGTCATTCTTTTCCTATTCCCCAGCTCAGTCGGTCAGTGTCAAACTCGCAAACTGCCAAGAGCTTCATTTCAGAGTTATTCTTCCGGTTTGCAACCGTCATCGGCGGCTGGCGCTGGTGCTAGTTCTACTTACAATCGGCCCACCTCGGCCGGCTTGCCATACTCGCCAGGACTTCATCTGACTGAGTCGGAAGAACGCACCAGTCAGAATGCCTCCACGCCTTATAATCCGGGAGAGCCTTCGTTGAACATGGCTCTAGTTCGCTGGCAGCGAAACAGGATGCCTTTGCTTGTTTGGATCAGTCCCGGTTTAAAACTTCCCGACGAGCCGGTTGAATCATTGCAAAACGTCCGACCTTCGCAGGTCCATGAAATGCTCAAGTCGGAGACCCCTTTTTCGGATCTGCAAGAAGCCAAAGGTTGGACGCCTGAAACCAACTATCTTGTCGCCAGCGGCATTGACCAGTGGAAACAGTTCGAATCGGAAGGCTTGATCAAGTTCGGCTATACGACTGATCCGAAACAGGCTCACATCCTCGTTTTCTTTGTCGATCAGTTTCAGGGCGCTGCCGGTCCGGGCGGAACCAACGTGGGTGGAAACACTTGCGCCAAGATATTTACTGCCGATGAGGCCCGCATCCTGGCTTCCCAAGGACTGTCGATGGCTGTGGTCATCGAGCTCTCGACAAGCGTTAATTACGAGCCGGAGAAGATGCAAGCTGCATCCGCGCACGAGTTCGGTCATGCGCTTGGCATCAAAGCACACAGTCCATACAGAGACGATATTATGTTCGAGAACCGCAATGTCACCACACTCTCCGAGGGCGACAAGAACACCCTGCGCTTTCTTTACAAAGCGCAACCACAATACGTGATGTGGTAAGCTTCGCGCCCATCTCGTTCACCATATCCGGTATCAAGCACAGCGTCCATAACAATGGCAAGCCAACAACTTCAGGGCCGATGAAACGCTAGATGCTGTTCGGATCGGCGTACGGAGGGATTTCTTGTTCTTCCGATGGTGTCGCATATGGTGACGTCTCATCATCACCACCCCCACCGGGTGAGTTGGGGAGGGCAGGAAATGGTCGTGGCATTCCCTGGAAGATATCACCGAATCTCTGGTCCATGAATTTGAAAATCTGCGACAGATCTTTCTGGGCGCGTCGATGCATATCGTCCTCGAACGTCGAGTCACCATCAGGCATAGGGGCCATGAAAGTACGCGGACCGAAGCTGAAGGCTCGGCTTCTGAGATCTCGACCGCCACTACCACCGGCCCTGGGCATCGGACCTGATGGCAACGTCTTTTCGGCTACTGGTGAAGATGTTGGCACACCGGCAATCTTTCCAAGCCGTTCGATGCGATCGAAGTACGACATCGCCGGACTTGCCTTGCCTAGCAACGTTGTCTCCAGACGATCGAGGCGCTGGTCCATTGACTCGTTCTTGTAGGTCTTCTTTAGCACTTTCCATTCAAGAGTAGTTAGTACGGGATAGCTCGCTTCTTGATCGGCCTTCGATGCGGTCTCTCTCTTAGCGGCGGCGGAATGCTGCTGTTTCATCATCGCCGCGCTCTCGCGATCGTGCTTTTGAATGGCGACTTTCAGCTGAGCAAAACGCTCTTCGTTGACACCAAACTGCGCCGAACCGAAAACAAGCAGTTCCAAGCGTTCCAATCTTTTCTCGATCGGATCGTGATCGTAGGAATGAAAGAAATAACGAGTCTCTATGTGCTTCAACTCTTTCTGCGTGGCGACCAGACTAGCGGATGCTTTGACCGGAGGCGAACCGGGATGGGCGGTGAGAATTAGCTCATTGCCATTAGCCGAGGCTGATGCCGAAAGCAAGAGAGAGAGAGAAAGCAAAACAGCAGCCGAATCAGGGCGGACTACCCGGCGAGATTGAGCGGCAAATTTCAGCAGGCGAACTGATTTTTTCATAGCAAAGATAGCGACTTATGGAGAACCAGAATTGTTCCAAAAACTAGCTATTATTATGTTACACGCGGCTTGTCAAGAATACTACAGCAGTGGCTGACTTCACCTGGTGAATACCCCAGAGATTTTGTATGCGTCAGCCGGAGCCGAACCAAACCCTGGTCGGATTTGGTCAATAGGCACCTACAGAGAGTTCATTCTCCGTTGTAGCTAAGTTTTGAAAGCGCGATTAGTCTTCGCTTGGCTTATAGTCGGCGTCTACCACGTCGTCGCCTGAGGCAGTGAAGCCGGCCTCTTCGCCGTAATCGTCGTAGGAGTAGCCACCAGCGGAATTGTCGTAGCCACCGCCCGAGTCATAACCGTCGTAATCGTATTCGCCTTCGCCTTCTTGCCAATCTTCCGGTTGCACCTCTTGCCCACCCTTGGCTCGGGCAGCCTGTTGCAACAGAACGAGTGCTCCACGGAGTTCGTTCATGATCGACTTCAAAGTATCCATATCCGCGCCATCTTTGAGTTTCTGTCTCAAATCGGCAACCAGCATTTCGGCTCTGGATTTTTCACCGTGTGAGACCGAACTGCCAAGCTCGCGAATCTGGCGTTCTACCGCGTAGCAGATGCTGTCGGCTTCGTTGTGAACATCGGCGATCTCTTTGCGTGCACGGTCATCGGCAGCATGAGATTCGGCTTCGCGCACGGCGCGCTCGATATCGTCCTTGCTCATGTTGGTGGAAGCAGTAATGGTGATCTTCTGCTCCTTACCGGTAGCCTGATCGCGTGCTGTGACATTCAAAATGCCGTTGGCGTCGATGTCAAAGGTGACTTCGATTTTTGGTTGTCCTCGAGGAGCAGGAGCAATTCCATCCAGCCGGAAATTGCCAAGCAACTTATTATCCCGAGCCATCGGACGCTCGCCCTGGAAGACGTATATGTCTACTGCGGTCTGGTTATCTTCGGCAGTAGAGAATACTTCTGTTTTTCTCGTCGGGATTGTGGTGTTGCGGTCGACCAGTTTGGTCATCACACCGCCCATTGTCTCGATACCGAGCGAAAGTGGCGTAACGTCAAGGAGAACGACTCCTTTGACTTCTCCGCCAAGTACACCGGCTTGAATAGCAGCGCCAACAGCTACGACCTCGTCCGGATTAACGGACTGGTTCGGCTCTTTGCCGCCGGTCAAACTGGCAACAAGCTCTTGAACGGCCGGAATTCTAGTTGAACCACCGACAAGAACTACTTCGTCAAGAGTCTCATAACTTAGCTTCGCATCCTTGAGAGCTTGCTCCATAGGATTGCGGCAGCGCTCTACCAAGTGTCTGGTCAGCTCATTGAATCTAGCTCTGGTCAGCTTCATCTCCAAATGTTTGGGACCGGAAGCGTCAGCTGTGATAAAGGGCAATGAGATGTTTGTTTCAGTGACTGAGGAAAGTTCAATCTTCGCTTTCTCTGACGCTTCTGTCAGACGTTGAAGCGCTTGTCTGTCCTTGCGCAGGTCAATACCTTCCAGGTTCATAAACTCATCGGCAACCCAGGCTACGACACAAGCGTCAAAATCGTCTCCACCAAGGTGCGTGTCGCCTGATGTGGATTTGACTTCGAATACGCCATCGCCGACCTCGAGAATCGACACATCGAATGTGCCTCCGCCCAGGTCGAATACCAGGATTACCTCGTTTTCATCTTTCTCGAGACCGTAGGCAAGCGCTGCTGCCGTAGGCTCGTTAATAATACGAAGGACGTCTAGACCGGCAATCGTGCCGGCGTTCTTTGTCGACTGCCGCTGGGAGTCGTTGAAGTAGGCAGGAACCGTAATAACTGCCGACGATACCTTTTCCCCAAGATACTTTTCAGCATCTTCTTTCAGCTTGCGCAGAATCATTGCCGAGATCTCTTCCGGTGAATAATCCTTGCCCTGGATGTTGACCTTGCAGCCACCATCAGAGCCTTCTTTCACCTTATATGAGACCAGCTTCTTCTCGGAGTCGACTTCGTTGAATCGACGACCCATAAAGCGCTTAATCGAATAGACGGTGTTTTCGGGATTCAATACTGCCTGTCTGCGTGCCAGCTGACCGACAAGACGTTCTCCGGATTTTGTGAAAGCTACCACTGAAGGAGTGGTTCTTCCCCCTTCGGCATTAGATACCACCGTGGGCTGTCCGCCTTCCATCACCGCAACTACGGAGTTGGTGGTTCCCAAGTCGATGCCAACCGATTTTCCCATATCTTTGAAACTCCCTCTGCTCCTTCGTTATCGCTGGAGACCCACAAAAATTATACTTGGCTCAAGAAGAGAGCGATCGCGCACCGAGTGGCCGTTTTCGTACTCTTCGTGACTTCAGCTCTCAGGATCTGGACCATACCGCCTACTAACTGATCTGGACCTATAGTAACTCAATAAAAAGTTTTACATTACGAGTCCGAAAATCGATTATATTGTGCCCACTTTACAGGATATTGACCACCAAATATTTCGACTTTCGACGAATCGGTTCACCTCAAAATGCCAAGGTTTCCCGCAATCGGCTTGAGGTAAGCGCAATTACCTATTTATTACTGAAGAAACTATGTCCGAAATATCTGTTATGTCTGATAAGAACTAGCCGTAAACGTCGTTACATCGGTCGCTGCAAAGACACTAATCAGACAGTCGGAAGCCTAACGAAGGAGAAAAGTGTCCTTGTTCTCTTTCCCGGATCCGTCTCAACATCTCTTTGCACGACCTTAGCCTCTTGACTCCTCAGAATCGCGAATCCAAGGTTAAACCGTACACGCACTGATGGTTTCGCCAGAACGTGGGAGTGATTACTACATAAATCAGTTATAAGGAGGAGATATTCGCTCTCTTAGATTTATCGGTAGGTCCGTCAAACGAAACGCTGACACTCGAGCCAAACAGAACATTAGCACTTAAGGGAATGGAGCGCGGACTTCTTCCAGCTCACTTCCAAGCAAGTACCACGAAGCCCCTCTGCACAAGCATTGAGGGCTTTCTAACTGTCCTCTCGTCCAAACGACATCGGCTCTTTCATTGTCTGGACTTGACCTCTGCCTTCGACAATCTCTAAATGGATTTTTCCGGAGCGGTCAGGCTGGACAATTCCAACGTTTCACCGATAGCAAGTGGACAAACCTTGACTCTTGCGTTTGTTTCTCGCGCCAGTCGAACCAGATCAGATGGGTGATAGCGGAAAAACACTTGGTCTAGCAATGGCTGCCAATGCATCGGCACGAGGTGGTCGGCACCGATTTCCTCGGCAATTCGAAGAGCCTCGGTTGGCGACGCGATTGCATACTTGCCGCCGATGGGCAGACAGGCCGTGTGCACATTCAGTCCCTTCAGCGCTTCCACGACTTTAGGAGAGTAGATTGTCGCTCCTGCATGATAGAACCCTTCGAAATAGTAGCCGTTCACAGGCTTAGCTGGAGCCGAGCTACGCGCAAACAAAGTCATAATGGTCTTGCCCAGCCGATTGAGCGGATGAACTGCAGTCACAGCCTGAATCTTCACTCCTCCGTAGAAGAGTGATTCGCCCTGATCGAGGGAGAGAATAGCTTCCGGAGGAATCGTTCGCCTGTATTTACGGCGCAGCCATTTTGCCAGCGCCTGCGGAGCAATAAACTGACAGTTCCAACGATCGTGAAGCTTTGACGCACTTAATACACCGTGGTCGAAATGCCCATGGCTGAAAAGTACCAAGTGTCCTTTGGGGAGTTTTCCTAAGTCGACGGGATCACGTAGATAAGGGTCGATATAGATGTTGAGACCAGCTACCTCAACATTTACGGCGCTATGACCCAAAAACGTTAGATTCAAGGCAATTAAGCTCCTCCGATCGACGCGCTCTGCTTAGCACTCCGGGAAGCTTGGAATCCTAACATCTTTTGCCTGTTTGGTTGCAATTACTAGTAAAATCATAGGTTTTAAAGCAAGTTGCTTAGCAACAGCGGAGTTTTGCGACTAAGGTACGAGGAATGAGTTCATGTTAAGTCGGAAAAGTGTTTGGATTCTTTCAGCAGCTGCCATGACCATGACAGCATTGTCGGTGCCGATTGCACCGGCGGAGGCGAAAAACAAAACAGTCGAATTCCTCAAGTATTTAAATCCGGTTCCTGAGCAGTCATATACGAATAGCTCACAGGACCGAGAGATCAAGAAGAAGAAATTCAAAGCCGTCGAAGTTCCGGGTGCAAAGCCAATCTCTAACAGCGAATTGGGATACTTCGCCCAGGTGCCCTTTGAAAAGATTGTTGATGCCAGCTATTTAACCAGTCTCTTGTCTCGTCCAGAGGTAAATGGACTGTCCATTCTGGTTCCCTGGGCTCTTTTGAACCCCAGCGAAGATGAGTTCAACTGGCAACCGGTGGACAAGATCCTGGCATTGGCTAAGGAAAATAAGAAGACAGTCATCGTTAGAGTGTCGACCTGCGGCCTGGACAACAGCCGAACATCGGACACGCCAGATTGGGTGCTCACCGGAGAGGTGAAATCCATCGCATACACAGGCGCCGATGGTAAAGAGCACAAGATGCCAATCTTCTGGGACTCCACCTATTTGGCCAAGTGGTCGAACTTTGTGGCAGAGATGGGTGAGCATCTTGACAAAAATCCAGCTATTCACAGCATCGGCATAACCGGCGGCGGCATATTGGGAACGACCGGAGTTATTCCCGATTTTTCCAAGGGCGACGCTGTAACCAAACCGGCTGCCACTGAGAAACCCGCAACTGCTGAAAAACCGGCGAGCGATGCCAAGAAAGATGCAACCGCGGAAAAAACTGCTGCCGGCAATCAACAAGATTCAGCCAGTGTCTCAAGTGCCGGATATAAGCAACTCGAGAAGACCTTGCGGACAGATCACGGTATGAATGAACGCCAGTTGATCGAACACTGGAAATACGTATCGGACATGTTTCCCAAGTATTTTGAGACGGCGCGACTCAACTTCGACATTAACCCTCCGCTAAACAACAAGAAGGGTCAATCCGCCCTGGACGAGATTTCTGACTACCTCGTATATCGGTACGGGCAACGCATTTATCTGACACGCCAGAACATCGAAGATGGCAAGCACGGATTCAACGAATATCGCGTATTGCTCAAGTTCCATCCGGACACTCTGACTGGATACGCATTGAAGGACAGCTTCGATCTGAAAGATCTACCGAAATTGGTCACCAATGCCAAAACTGACGGAATCAGCTTCTGCGAGCTTCCCCCCAGTTTCGTCGAAACCAAAGACCAGACAGTCGAAACAGCGCTGTCAGATATTCGCAAACATATGGGCTATCAGCTCGTATCACAGCAAGTTCAACTGCCGAAGAACATAAAGGTAGGAGAGCCGATCAAAGCCTCCTTCACTTTCGTCAATCTGGGTACTGCATGCGCTCTCAAACCGAGCCGCCAGCTGGATAAGGACATTGCCACCAGCTACAAGGTTCAGCTCGAGCTGAGAAATCCAAGTGGCAAACCAGTTCTACGTTCCCAGCATACGCCTGAGGTTGGTACCAACGAATGGGCTTCCGGTCAGCCGATTGTATGGAACGAAGATCTGAAAACCGCGAAAATTCAACCCGGCAAGTATGACGTGTATCTCTCTCTTGTTGACGTGGATACCAAGCGAAAGCTGAACTTCCTCAATGCGTTAGAGACCGGCAAGGATCCAAAGCCTGAACTGGATGCCGCAGTTGGAAGTATTGAAATAATTCAGTAATCACACTTCAGAGTTTGATTGGAAGCGAGTCCCCATCGGGGCTCGCTTTTCAATTGCTCTGCATCTTTCCAGAATGTGTGCTGATTGCAAAACAGTCTTGGTTGATTGTCGCCGCAGAAAGATTGACGTGGACAGCGATCTGAGCACAACCGCCTCGAGGTTCATTGTTTGTTTATCAGCAAAACGCGATAAATCAAATCGAAGGCATCAAGGCTTGGTGTCTTTTGATAAAAAGGCCCGTTCGATTCAAAAAACTCGTTATCATCAGGCGCGCCGGGAAATCACGCTCTGGCAGATTGCCAGGAGCAGTATTACAGTTGGTACTATCAAACTTTCCATGTTCTTTAGGCCTCATCTATCCAAATATATTCAAGAGTGGCAAGCAGCCGCTTGAGAGTGCCTCTGCATTCATTCAAATCCGGTCTGTCAAGCAGATCGTGCATGGCAACAAGATTGATCAGAATCTCGTTGTCGATGAGCGTGTCATTGTTTTTCAGTAGTTCTTGAGTGGTCATCTCGAATCCTCTTCCTTGAGTTGGTGCGTGGAACTATCTCCGATCAGGCAGCACTATCGGAGTTTTTGTATGGAGAATTTTGCCCTGATGTCACATCTACTCTTGTAGACGTAGAATTCATGTCAAGGGTTCTATGTTCCAACCATTAGATTCCGCTAATCTAGCACCAGCAAGCAATGCCAAATCGGACTTCACCTATTAAAGGCAAACTAACTGACCGGTTTTACCAACGTGACAGTGGTCATTCGTGTTCAGGTCACGACCGATGGTCCTGCTTGATCACGAATAGCACATAGTCATTGCGGAATGCCTGTACTCTCAAACAGGGAGCGGTGCCTCACCCGTGGTGCCACATATAAATAGATACGGATCGTCAAGCTACCACCACCTGTGGTTCGCTTGCCCAATGAATGAGACCGGTCTCGAAGGGTGAATCAAGGTCTTCGTGATGAGGCAAAACGCGAACGGAAAAACCATGCCGCCCACTACTCATATAACGAATTGCTCCGGTAAACAGATGCGAATCACCATTCTTCTCCCACGAAACAGTCATAAGGTTGGCTTCGCCAGCGGCGATGTTTCCATATACGTCCAGTTGCCCATGATAGATTTGTACCGATACATCTTCAGGCGAAAGCGCGCCGAGTTTGACCCGCGCCTTCACGGTCAGATCATCGCCCACTCTCACCGTCTCCGGCTCGACCGTTTCCACGCTCTCGATTCGCACTTCAGACCATCGTTGAAGCAATTGACTCTTCCACTGAGCGAGAACACGTGCCCGCTCTCCACCGTCGGCGAGAAATAATCGATAGCGGTCGTCGCAGGGCAAGTACATTCCCAGCGCGTAGTCGCGAAGCATTCGATCGACTGACAAAAACGGACACAACTTAAGCATGGAACGCTTCATTCGACCGATCCAAGTACTCGGTCGGCCGGACTTGTCCCGGTCGTAGAAGGTTGGCACTATTTCTTTCTCGAGCAGGTTGTACAAAGCGTTCGACTCGACGATATTCTGATAGTTAGTGTCGAGGTATGTCTCACCACTGCCAATAGACCAACCTGAGTCCGGCTCGTAGCACTCGTCCCACCAGCCATCCAGCGAGCTGACGTTGATACCGCCATTGAAGGCAACTTTCATGCCGGAAGTTCCGCAGGCCTCATACGGACGCTTGGGAGTATTGAGCCAGACATCAACGCCTGCCACCATATATCGTGCCACGTTCATATCGTAGTCCTCGATAAAT
>CAYTDR010000083.1:0-3109 GCA_964436185.1 uncultured Candidatus Obscuribacterales bacterium
AACCTGGAGGGCTGGTCGGCAGTCTTGCGCGCGATGGCCGACGACTTCAGCAGCACTTGATTGCTCTCGAACACCTTGTAATGAAAACGACTGCCGGGCACCAGCTTTTGCAAAGAAGCAGTGTGACGATACAGTGGACGTCTCATCATCTCCATCCGTTTCACCACGACATTGGAGGAACGCCACTCCTCGCCCTTCGTCCTGTATTCGACGTGCCACTTTCCTTCTTGGACAGTAAACCATGTCAGCTCAAGGGAATCCGAAGACCCGGGTTTGTTACCCAGTTGCAAGTACGGTTTGACCATGAACCGCTGCGGGTTCCCTTCGATGGAGCGAGCGTGCGGCAGTCCACTGAGGACAGCACTAATGATGGCAACGCTAGCGACTAGAGCAGACAGCGCAGCTCTTGTCGGCATAAGTTTCATCACGGTCCTCCAAAATGGTTTCAGACTGTATAAAATAACGCTTCAACAACTATTTGGCCCGATTCATTACAATTTAAGGCGTGTAAGGTTCAAAGTTAGATTAATGCTAGTCGCCAGAGATCAATTTTTCGTCTGTCCCTCCTGTCAGGCAAGGAACCGCAAGGATGCCCGCTTCTGCAGGGGTTGCGGCAGATCGAGATCGAAACTGGAAGCAGAGAAAGGAAAGGCGGTCTTCCAGAAAGTCGTCTGTTCCAAATGCGAACAGTCCTTACGAATCACGGATCGGTTTTGCTTCGCATGCGGATCCGGACAACCTTTTCGCATCTTCTCGGATATGAAAGTCTGCCGGGACTGCCACATCCAAATGCCGGACGCGGCTAGCTTTTGTCCATCCTGCGGCAATGACGTCGGTATCGGATCAGCTTCCCAGATACCAGTACCTGTGGACATCTTCAGAGACGAGGATCCGGACTTGACTCCCTCGTTTGAATGTTAGAGCCGGAAGAACGCCCAGGCAGCCCCTGCCAGGCAACATAGTAGCGAGATGATACAACCGAGTACGGGCAGAGATGTGATCCGCTTCCAGCGCCTGTCACATGAGAGCCTCTCGATGAACGGCTCGGCTAGCCATTGCGCGATGATGGCGATAAACAAGAACACCTGGATTTGCACCACCGTCCACATTATGCAAGAAGGTGTGCCATCTACCGGATAGACCTCGTGGGCTGTGTCCGCACACAATGCATTGAAATAAGAGAAACACATCACTACTGTCAGCCAGATCAACCGTTTTTGTGTGCGAGGCTTGATGGGTCTTATCTTCATAGAATCATGGTAAACAAACCCACCGATATATTTCCGTTTCATCCCCCGAAACTGTTGGCCTGTGAGGCGCGTTGAACTTTAGTTTCTCGCCAGACCAGGATCGAATGCAGTAGCGTTCAGCGACGCGGGCTTTCCTGCGCTTGATTCTCGAAGAATTTCCGACATTGCAGTTGTGAGGACACGTTACAGAATCATTTCTGCTCAGATGAATTTCCTGGCAAACTTTTGCATTAATTTTAGCTGAGAAAAAGTCCAGAACCCACCCGTCCACAAGTTTTAAGCCCAATTTCGCCTGATAGTCGAGCGAGAGAAAGGTAGTCGGCACACTGATTTAGGTCCAATCCACAGGGATTTTCTCCAATTCGATAACGATTGCGAAGCTCCCCATGGTCTACAATGTGAGGAGTTCATATATACACCTGCTAAAATATCCAGTTCGCAGGAATTCAAGAGATTTTAAGAGGAATTTAGAGTGGTTAAAATCAGGCTTAAGCGCATCGGCGCCAAAAAAGCCCCCCATTACAGAATCATCGCAGTAGACAGCCGCGTTCGTCGCGATGGAGCCCCTATTGAAGAGGTGGGCTATTACAACCCACGATCGAAAGAACTCAAAATAGATAGAGAAGCAGTTGCAAAATGGATCAAAAACGGCGCCCAAGTAAGCGATACAGTGGCCGGCCTTTTAAGAAGGGTGGCGGCGGCAGGCCAGGCGGGGGCGGCAGAGACCGTCGGCCATACGGCTCAAACCTAGTCCAGTCCAACGCTGCAGAAGACCTGGCGGAGTACATTTTGAAGGTTCTTGCCAAAGAGCCTGATTCATTGCACTTCGAGCGAAAGAACTTCGGACCGAGAAAGTGTCGACTGTCAGTCAAATGCGATCCAGCTGTCACGGGTCGATTGATCGGCAAGGATGGAAGAACTATCTCCGCGCTGCGCGCCTTAATCAAGGCAGCAGCCGGTCGCTCAGGGAAGCGCGTTGACATAGTGGTCTCCTAAGTGGACAAGGTGGGAGAGAGTGGGAATGCCGAAGAAGAACTAATTCGGGTTCTTCTGGAAAACAAGCTCATCTCCCAAGCCCAAGCAAATCTGATAAGAGCGGACCAGCAATCGACCGGAATGTCTGTCGATGAGATTTTGGTAGCCAGAAGCTGGATCGACAGGCAAACAATCCAGAAACTCATTCCAGCTAAGAAAGTGGACGGACAATCAGCGTTCGAGCCCAGCGATAGTTTCGATGACAACTTAAGAAAATACCGGCAGCTCATGGCAAGAATCCTGGGCGAATCGTCAGAATAATCTAGTCTGATTTCCTGCGAGAAAGGTGGACCGGAGGCATGATACGAGCAGCGACACTTGAAGACGCTCGAGCCGTTCCACGAAAGTCAAGGATTTCAGCCAGTCGGAATCTATCGCAAGATCGGCTATAAGTTCGGCAGCTGGCACGATGTCGGTTGGTGGCAGCTCGCCCTGCAAGACCACAACAATCTGCCCCCGGAGCAGGCTTAGCCTATCGGAATCATCGCAAGATCGGCTTTAAGTTCGGCAGATGGCACGACGATGTCGGTTGGTGACACTCGCCCTGCAGACCACCCTGGAGCACCGATTTTAGAAGTAGAACGGAATCTTCACCAGACGAGCAATACAATACTCATCCAGCCGCACCGACTCTCCCTGGCAGGCCTCTTTGAATTCATGCAGTGCCCCCTCACGGTTCTGACTCAAGCGGCATCTCTCTCCTGCGAAATAGTGCGCTTGCACCGTTTTGGTGGCATCATCGCCTGCCAGTTTCACTAACTCGCCCTTGTCGATCGATTTTGTCAGCACTCCTGCAATCGACCGCCACCAAGCGTTGCCTTTCA
>CAYTDR010000083.1:3119-14358 GCA_964436185.1 uncultured Candidatus Obscuribacterales bacterium
ACGCCTCCGGTTCGCTAGTCGCTTCCCTCTTTCGCGCCTGGTCCTTCATGTGCTCTCCGCAAAGGCAGAGATAAACCGTTGCCCGGGCGATGTCATCATGAGCTTGACTGTTCTGACTCCTGGAAAGGCTGATGAATTGCTGGAAATCGGCCTCAGCTTTATCGAACTGTTTGAGAACGAGGACGAGAACCCCTCTTCTGAAATAGTTGTCCGGTTCGTCAGGCCGCTCTAGAATCAAACCATCCAGCTTGCGTTGCAGTTCGGAAAGCTTCGACTCAGGCGGCTTTCCGTAGACCGCTGGAGTTGACAAATCTTCGCCTTCGGCGGCTGGAAGCATCGGATCAAAGCGAAACACCCGGCGCATATCAATGGCTGCGGCCTTATACGCTCGATCGGCATAATGCGCAGTGGCGCGTTTCAAGAAGAGCACGGAACTGGTGCCTTCCTGCATCTCAATCGCCTGGGAAAAATCAGATATCGCTTTTTTAGGTTGATTCAAAAGCAGAAGCAGATCGCCGCGTTTCACCCAGAGCGACGAGTTTTCAGGATACTTCTGCAAACCCTCGGTCATCATATTGACATTGCGTTGTGCCTGTCTCACTTCCTGATCAGTCAATTTGAAAGTCTGCTCGAGATCGACTGCATAGCCGCTTCCGAACGATATCGACTTCTCATATTCACGAATTGCTTCTTTGTACTTTCCCTGCGCTTCGTAGCACGCGCCCATAGATTTTGCCATGGTCGAGCGAGGTGTGCTACCCATATAGTAGCCACCACCCGCGGCATCATCGTGGAACCTTCTCGGATGTTCCCGTTCTTTATCTTTATAGAGACTGAGCGCCTTTGAGTAGTCGGCACGAGCCTTGTCGAATTGTTTCAACTCTCTGTACACGTTCGCTCGTTTGAAATAGCCCAGGAAGTTTTGCGGATCGGAACTCACCAGCGCATTGGTGAAGACCAACGCTTTGTCAGCCTTTCCCGTGCGCAAGAGCGATTCAGCCATGAGCTCAGCATAGGTCAAGGTTGATTTCTCTTTTGCGGTTCGCACGCTCGAAAGTTCAGAGAGAGCCTTATCGCTTCTCAGTATCTCGAGATAACGAAAGGCAGAAAGGAGATGCAGATTGTCTTCCAACGCGTCCATATCAATCTGCTCGAACGAAAATATCGGCCCTTCAGCCGCCGTTCTGCCGGAAGGCGAGGGACGCTTCGCGACATTTGCAGGCGAAGAAACAGCCGATGACAGCGAAGCAGTCTTCTCCGCACTGACGTTGGTCTTGCTCACTTCCGGCTGAGGCTGCAGGCCCCAATCCGGCATAAATAGATCGAGCACGAGAAAGATGGCGGCCGAACCGATCACGCCGGCGGCAAAAGACAAGGCTAGAAATCTGGTCGAGGACTTGAACGTTATAGAAGCAGGCAAAATCTTTGCACTGACATCTGCCAACCTGTTCGACTTAGAAACAGTTACACCGGGTTGAGTTTCCTTGTCGTCCGTTTCAGGGCTCATTCGCTTCGATTAATCCTGTATTTCTTTCAATTCTCTCAGATAACGGATCTTTTTCCTCACATAGTCGCTATAAATCCTGGCCAGTTCTAAGCCAAGAGCACCGTCAGACCATCCGCCCCTGACAAGATACCGCCAGAGAAACGTCCAATAAGGGTGAAACAGCTCGTTGACAGGATGACAGCGCCAACCAAACCTTTTCTGCCGTTTGAATTCAGATGCTGAAAGCCGCGCATACTTCTCGAGCGTGCGTTGATAGTCCGCCACGTCTTTGTATGCATAATGCAACAGGCATTGAGTCAGCTCGCGCGTCGGTCCGGTCACCTTGATCGCCTCGTGCACCATACGATCGTTGAACTGTCCGGCCCCTTTCTGAATCAGCCTCAGTTGCGCATCCGGATAAAACCCACCATGCCGCACCGCCGTATCACCGATGTAGAGAACGCGAGGAATGGTATAGCCCTGGAAGCTAGTGCAGTCAGGATCAGCGAGGAGATGGCTAATCTCTTTCGCCAGCTCCTCGGTTACGATCTCGTCGGCATCGAGACTGAGAATCCAGTCGGATACCGCCAGACTCATGGCATAGTTTTTCTGCCCTGCATAACCGAGCCAATCTTGATGAATGCATCTAGCATTGTGCTCACGTGCAATCTCGACTGTTCTATCGGAAGAACCGGAGTCGACGAGGATGATCTCATCGGCAATCGACTTGACGGCCGAGAGCACTCGACCAATGGTGCGCTCCTCATCCTGGGCTACGATGACAACAGAAAGAGGCATGATTTATTTCAAACGCCGTCTATACGCCGACTTCGACAGCAATTATGTTCTTCTGAATCTCGGAGGTTCCTTCGAGGATTTCGAGCAACTTGGAATCGCGATACATCTTCTCGGTTTCCGTGCCGGACACGAAGCCTAGCGAACCGTAGATTTGCACCACTTCTTGACTGTGCACTCTAGCGGCTTTGGCTGCCAGCAGCTTGCACATACTGGCGAACTTAGGGAATTCTTCCGGCGCGTTGTCTTTGCTCCAGGCGGCGCGATAAGTGAGCATTTGTGCTGCCGCTGAATCCGTCGACATGTCTGCCAGTTTCCATTGGATTGCTTGCAGCTTGCCGATTGACGAACCAAACTGCTCACGCGACTGAGCTCGTTCTACGCTGAGCTGAACCGCTCTGGTCAGCAACCCGATGGCCGCTTGCGACAGGACCACTTTGCTCACGTCTTGGGCGTGTTCGATAATTCCAAGAGCGTTTTTGTCATCCGTCGTCTCTTTCGGATTGACACTGCCCAGATACGAATCTGCCGGCAACTGGAGCGACTTGAGGTCAACTTCATTGATCGGCGCGCTGCGCAAACCGAGCTTGCCTCTATCGGGCAGTACTTCGACTGAACCGCCTTCCATGTCGACGAGCCAGATGGCAAGCCGACCGTTTTCGCCTGCCAAGCGGGCAAGCACCAGAGCGAGATTAGCCATCTCGGCTGCTACAACGCCTGTCTTCTTGCCGGACAGAACCCACTCGCTGCCTGATGCTTCGACTTTCGCCTGCACTAGCTCGAGATCGCTGCCTGCTTGCTCTTCAGTCACAGCCATTGTGGCAATGCATTCACCCCGGGCAAGCAGCGGCAGATAGCGCGATTTCTGCTTGTCGGTTCCATGCTTGAGAATCAGTTCCGTCGCCGCCAGATGCGAGGCGAGAATCAATGACAGACCCGGCTCATACTCGGAGATTGCTTCGACGAAGAGCGTTTGAACCAGGAAGGAAGCACCTTGCCCGCCATATTCTGTTGGCACGCAAAGACCAAGAAAACCTTCTTGACCGAACTTTTTCACCAGCTCGAGCGCTGATATTTTCTCTTGATCGAGCTCGAAAATCACTGGTGCTACGGTCTCTTTCGCATAGTCACGATAGCTGGCAAGTAAGGACTGCTCCTCAGGCCCAAGAAAAGTGTTCACGGTTCCCCCTCGGCAATTCGTTGTTTTTACGGCTCCTAATTCTACCAGCTCAGAAAGCGACCAAGCACTAGCATGGGAGCAGGTTTGACAGGTGTCATCAAACAACTCCTCCGCGCATCAATGATTATTCATACACAAAGGCATCTATCAATACACTCTGATAAGCTTGCTGCCAGGGAAATGACTAGATTTCCCTGGCACAGCCGGTCAGACAGGAAGTTATAAACCCTGATTGCAACTGGTTCTTCACTGGCTGGAGAACTCTGGAGATAGAAAGACGACGCGCTTTCCGACCTTCAGGGAAGCCAAGTATGGCGACTTAAGATTATCGATTTGTAACCGTTCCAAACCAAAAGAGACTTCAACTATGTCAACACTCAACAAATGGATAAGAAAGGTCGCCACGATGTTCAAGGAGAAACCTCAAGTCAAAAGCGATGACTATGAGCTTGAGCACCTTCTCATCTATCACAGCCTGGTAGGAACGACACCAGAGAATCAGCGCGATTTCAAAGACGTGAAAAGCGATGTGGAGTTGGCCTGGGCTAACGAAAGCAGCGCCCAAATGGCTATCGCGCTAAAACTGCCGCCTTTATGGTGGGACGAGAAGCTGAAAGCTATCCTTGCCGAACTGGGCGGAAGAGAAGCATTTATCGCCTGTCTGGCACCGGATGTTCCAGAAGACCGTTTCGACCTGTCCGCGGTGCCTCTCCTTCATGAAGACTGGAGAGTGAGAGCAAACGCTGCTATTCTGCTGTCTTACTTGCAGGCTGAAAATGTAGAAAGCAAATTGGTTCAGTCGCTGCATGATACCGCATCTAGTGCCGCCCGAACGGCCTTTCCACATCAAGCCTATGCGCTTGCCCGACTGGGAGGTGCTGAGGCGCGAAAGGCGCTCGAACAGTACCTTGTCGACGCTGAATCCTGGATGCGAGTGGATGCAGCCGGCGCGCTGGCGATCATGGATGATGGTCGTTTGAGCGAGGCTTTGATGAAAGCTGTACTCGACAAACATTTGCTGTCCAACTATGTGGCTGTCGTGATCGCCAGAAGCGTGGACCTGCAAGCATTGCTGGCATCATCGGATCGGCTGGAGATCACCGCCGGAAGCCGGCTGATAGAGGGCATTCTGGAAAGCTCGCGCAAAACATTTCCTATTGAAACCGTGACTGAAACACGAGCAAGTGAGTGCCTCCCGCAGCTCTTCAAGCTGGTCGGAGAA
Organism: uncultured Candidatus Obscuribacterales bacterium; assembly: GCA_964436185.1. Lineage (GTDB taxonomy): Bacteria > Cyanobacteriota > Vampirovibrionia > Obscuribacterales > Obscuribacteraceae > CAYTDR01. The sequence continues at coordinate 7,803 of CAYTDR010000083.1, forward strand.
GGGAAGAGCGTAACAGCAGCTAGTGCCTGTTTTGCCCTGGCAAAATGGCTCGACGTCAATCACAGCTATGCCCTTCTAGCCCCTCCACCTCCCGGGCTAGTGGAAGAAGCTCTCGACTTCCTCTCATCCCCTGCATTCCAGACTCAACTGCTGGATCAGCTCAAGACGCTCAAGGAGAGCGGCTGGGAAAATGATCCAGTGACAAAATCAGAATTGCAAAGTGCCATCGAACTCTCTGGTCAATTGCATCTGAAAGACGCCGTACAGGTGCTCCTGCCGTTCATAGCCCAAGAAAATCAATGGCTTACTGAGAGCATCGAGTCAATCGGCTTGAGTGGAGACTGGCTTCCCGACCACGAAAAGGAGACCGCCGGCACTCGCCTCATAGATGTTGCAAAAGCCATTGTCAATCTCGAGGAACGGCAGAATCGAGATGACCTGCAAGCGCATCCGGTGTTTGAAGAGGACGAGAAGGGCGCCACCACTTACTGGCGCATCCTCACTACCTTGGGTAACTTACCGTCGGACAACTCCTTTCAGTTCCTCATCGAAGCGACTAAGGACTTCGCTCCGGACAAGAGGGTCGAGGCTTATCGTTCTCTGATCAAAACTGCCGTGGCGCTGTCCGCGAAGTCAGAGAAGAAAGACAACGTTCTCACACAAGTAAACGAATGTATCAGCAAAGGTCTGAACGATCCTTCCATCGAGGTTCGCAAGGCAGCTCTGTCCGGCGTGCACGAGCTGAGCCTGACCGACGATCTGAAGCGAATCGTGAAGCTGACAAGCTCAAAAGAGCTTTCAGTAGTAAAGGAAGCTTTCAATTCTTTATCAGAACTTGCAAAGAAAGGTCACAAAGCGCCTGTGCTGAAAGCCCTTGACCAGGGGCTAAAAGTAGAAGCCGACCTGCACAAACGACAACACCTGAAGAAATTTATCGACTCCATCGGAACCAACGCTCCTGACAGCACAAGTTAAGCCATGATAATGTAGAGACAAGGACGAGCCAGCAAAGGGCAGGGGTTGGCTCATTAGGGGTAATAAAAGAAGATTTCTGGTAACTCACCGACAGGTGGTTGAACGGCAGCGAGGTTTGCCAGGTGGATTCAGAGCCCACGACTTCGAAAGACGCTCACGAGACTACCTCAGATGGCCCCGGACAGAAGTCTGAGGAAGGGCAGGTAGATAGCTCATCGAGTGCGAGCGACGCCCTCGGACAGGCGGCTTTCGTTACTCATGAATATGGAGTTAATGCTGTCTCTGACCAGTCGGATACGGGCGAGAGACAAGCAGCTGATAAACAAAAGACAGCGAATGCCGCGAGTGCGACTGATGATCCTGCTAAAGACAAGAATGGCGGACCCGAGGAGGATAGCAAGCGTGCGAGTATTACAGAGTCTGGAGGTGCTAGCGAGCCTTCGTCGATATCAAGCTTGCAACTACTCGACGGAACTACAACAGGCATGGACTCAGAGACAATTCCAAACGTCGAGCGCGATGCCACTAAAGGCAGTGGCCTATCCCCCCATCACAGTTTCAAAATGCTAGAAGAAGTTCTTGAACAGCCCCCCGAAGAACGGGCGAGACGCATATTCAAACAACACATGTTCTTCGATGTGCTCCTGGGATTCGGACTTCTGGTTGCCGTCGCCGGCTTCACAATCGGAATGATGCGAATCTATGTCACGCACATGGCCAAGCAAAGTATTAACCAGCACAACTACAAAGCAGCCATCTCCATGCTCAAGAAGGATCCGGTCCCAGAGCTTTTTGAAGGCTTCGGCGCAGATCCCAGCGACCTCTTGAACCAGGCTCTCTACCTGGAAGCGATGGAAAAGCTTGATGCCAATCCGGAAGATCCGACAGCTCTTGCTCAGCTAGCAAAAATTTCCGCGGGCTCCCGATACTTTCCTTTAGCTCAGGAAATTCTCGACAAGAACACTGTTCCATCCGAGTTGAAATTGCACGGCAGCACAAGCCATTTTGCCAATCCGGAAGAGATCAAGGAGCCGGCAAAAAAGCCGCTTTTTGAAGAGCTGAAGAAAGACCTGGAATACTGACTTTAGACTTTAGCGTTCTGGGTTATGGCGTTGCAGCCAGTCCATGATGGATTTGACTGTGTCTTGAATGTTCGCCCTGGTGGTATCGAGAACGGCCATCGGAGGCTCTGTTGTCTCGGCTTTTTCAGTCAACCAGTTGTTAAAATCGACCATCCGGTCAAGGTTTTCTTCCGAGCCTGATTTGCGCCACTGGGGACGTTCCTTCAGCCGCTGCTTGAGTTCTTCCGGCTGGCAAACCAAGGCCAGATAGTGAATACAATTGAGATATCGCCTTTCAACGCATTTTTCATACTGTTCCGGAATGGCGGTACCGAAAAGAACCACTGATTTGCCACCCTGATGGATGTTCTTGACCATGCGCAGCCAGGTATTGCGAAAGGTTCTGTAGTCGTTTGCAGGCTCGTTGAATGCTTCAATCCAGAGAACGTCCTGGTCGAGGACGACAAAATCCTGAGTGAGCGACTGCAACTTCAGTGCCGCAGTCGTTTTGCCGGAACCGCTCGCCCCTGTAACCACGAATAGTGGCAAGGATTGATACTCGATCGCAAACCCGCAATCGGGGCAAATTGCTTTGCCTCCGGCTTCGGCTACGTCCTTTTCGTCGGTGTATTCACCGCACCCAGGGCAAACGTTAAACACTCAAGACTCCTCTAAACTGTGAGTCGTCCCTGTCAGTGCCAGTCTTCTTGCTAGTCGACGAACTCTTTGTATTGATCCGCGCTCAAAGCTTGTTCCAACTCGGACGGTTCAGTGATTTTGACTTTGAGCATCCAGCCGATTCCGTAGCAGTCGTTGTTGACCAGCTCGGGTTCCGACTCGAGCTTCTCGTTGGTCTCGACAACTTCACCGCTTATCGGCATAAAGAGATCGGAGGCTGTCTTCACTGACTCGATAACGCCGAACTTCTGCTCGATTTTGAGCTTTTCACCCACTTTGGGCAGCTCGACATATGTGACGTCCCCGAGCTGATCGGCAGCAAAGGCGGTGATTCCGATGGTGGCAATCTCCCCCTCGACTTTTACGTACTCGTGGCTCTTTACATATTTAAGTTCTTGCGGATAGGCGAGCATCGGCTTCCCTCTCTCCCGTGGATGTGGCACCAATAGTTAGAATCATCAGATTTTAGCAAGCTCTGGAGCTAAGGTTCATCTTGAAAACAATACTTGTGGACTTCGCTCAGCAAAACGAAGAAAGTGAGACTTCTTACGGGCCGTCGCAATTCTTCTTTATCCCCACTTGAAATCATCAGGCGATTCTTCAATCGCGAGTAATCGAAATGAGCATGTCGAACGCAATGCCGGCAAATGTCGATGTTCCTAAAATGAACTAGACCAGGTTGCTCGTCAATGTCGCATTTGGTCTCAGTACAGAAATCGGATGTTGTTGTACCAGCCGCCACCCAGGGTCGATTGATCCTCAGCGGCTGTTCGAACAATGAGTTCCGTAACGAAGCTTTGTACGCTTTTACGGCAACCCTGTAATCTGCTTCGACTCATTCAAGTTCGCCAAACTGTCTTTGGCGCTTTGTATCAACTGCGGATCGGAGCCTCGGGCAATGAACTGCTGGTAGTGGCTTTTCGCCTTATCAACCTGTCCTGTCTCGGCCTCAATCTGTGCCGCCCAGAAAAGCCCTTTTGCGTACTTCGGATTGAAGCTGGCCGACTTGAGAAAGGCCTGTATCGCTGCGCCGGTTTGCTTGGTCTTGTAGAGGCTGCCGGCCATGTTAAACCAGACCTGGTAGTTGTTCGGCTCAATCTCCAAGAGCTGACGATAACTGGCGGCAGCACCAGCGAAGTCTTGCGCTTTCATTTTATTTTCTGCGATTGCTGCGTAGGCATTGGTCAAGGAGCTCTTCAGACTTGGCTGCTTACATCCAAGATCCAAAGCCTTCTTATAGGAAGCGATTGCTTTGTCTTTGTTACCGGTGCGATCGCACGCCATAGCCAGGTTGTAGTAGACGTCAGCAAGCACTGGCTGTCCCTCGAGCTCTTGCTTGAACGATGTCAGAATCGACTCGAACTGTTTGGTTGCCGCAGCATAATTGCCGGAATTAAAAAGCTCGATTGCTTTCTGGTGCGACTGATTGAAGTCCCCGACAGAAATCTCTCCACTAATAAGAGAAAGACCTTCCTCCGCCGATTTTCGTACATCGTCGGGCGTGCTCTTTAGAGCCAACACTTTATTGTATGCTTCCTTGGACTTATCTAGCTTATTCATTGCCTGATAGCATGACGCCAAGTTGAGCCAGACAAGCGGGTCTTCAGGAGTTACCTGAAGAGCTTGAAGGTACTGCTCGACAGCTTTGTCTAGCTGTCCGCTCTCTTGCAGGTCCACGCCCGAATTGAGCAACTTAAGGCTGCCCGCGCGCTTCCTAACATCAGGGAGTCGGGCAAGTTTCTTTTTGGCCAACTCGCTATTGGGATCGAGCTGCAGCGCCAGTTTGTATTCACGCTCCGCTTCTTCGAACGCCTCGTGTAGCTCGAGAGCCTCGCCCAGGCCCAAGCGGTTGCCCACCGCATTTGGTGCCAGCTTCACCACGTTGCGCCAGCATTCGACAAGTCCACCCGTACAAGCCGGGTTAGAGCTGTCAAGCCGCACAGCCTGACGGTACAGACTGATGGCCATCGCCCATTGACTAGCTTTCTCTTTTCGCCTCGCCTGGTTGAGAAGGTCATCGACCTGCGCGGACTTATTAGCTGCCCCTATATTAGCACCAGATGCAGTACCATCGGCGATTTGCTCAGAGCATGCCGATGGTGCGAACTGGAAAACAAAACTCGCAGCCAGCCCAAAGGTGGAAATGCCAATGCAGATTGTCGAGCTTCTCATCATCTGAACGCCGCGCCCCTCTTGCCTGAATCATAAGAGGATAGTAGACTATCCCCTTTTTTGATTCAGGTCAATTCTCTGCCCTACGCATGCACGATGAGCCATGCCAGGCTGTCGAATTCGCAATAGAGGCAACGCACAGTGGCGAAGCAGAATGAAAATGTCCAGGGACTATCCGGTTTTCGTCAGCTCTGTGAGCAAGTCCCGAACGACAAGGTTTAGTCAGTTTTTATTCAAGCACAAGAACATCGATTCAGTTTTGACAATCACGCTTTTGCTGGCGGATGTTTCGGCTCAAATTGTCCTGCATGGCTTCCAATCGGGCTCTCTCAAAAGGAGACAGTCCACCACCAGTGTGTCTCATCTGTCTTTCCTGCCACGCCAATCGCGTTTGCTGTTTCTGCAGATGAACAACTTCTCGCCTGGTGAGGGAATCATTATGGATGCCATGAGCGATTCTACGCTGCTGGTTATATTGGCGACTATTGATTCGTCCTTTCGCTTCAGCGCTGTCGGCGAACACAAAGGAACCTACGGCCAGCCCTGCAATCAATCCGAGCACAGTTACTTTCCTCATGACTTACGTCTCCTGAATTACTATCTACATTGATAAACGTAATTCGCTGCCAAAAAGTTCAATTGGTGTTTTGAAAAGCAGATGACTAGTGCGAGTCTGTCAAATGCACCCAGCGCCAAAAAATTGAACGAATGTCAAAACCAGTCACTGATTTCATTAGGATTATCTCATCATCATTCGCATGAACCATGGGCCGATCCGCTGCTTTCGCCAAGATTGATACTTCGCATATCTGAAGTCGCGCTTAATCCGAATGTGAAATTGCAATGCATTTCAGAATCGAGGGGTATTCAGAACCCGCTTGCCAACAGCTTTTCAATCGGGCTCTGTCGAGCAACTGAAAACACACAACAAATCCTTGTATATGGATTCGATATCAAACGGAAACAAGCAGCGAACGAAGAACGTCATTCCATGTAGTTCTAACAAAGAGTGAAAGCGGCATGCTTGCGAGCGTTTCGCTGCCTCGAAGTAGTCATTAATAAATCGATCTTCAAATCTTATCGCTTGACAGCATCTAAAAATGTTTAGACGTGGGTAAAAGGATCGTTGGAAGGATCAAACCGAGAGTCTCCCGCCAGCCCTTATGGGTGAGCGGGGAGCGCGTCTCGTTGCGATCGTCGAGCCTGTAAACAGTTGCTCATTACGACAAACAAGAGAATGAAAGTAGGAAACCTGAGAGGTAATCGACCATGATAAACAGTAGCGCAAGACTCCTGGACATGCTGGCAGTGACAAGCGTTCTTTTCTCCACCGCACTTTTCGCCTCGGTGCTACTTCTTGCATAACAATGGCAAGCACACAATGACCTTGTCTGCATCTGAATTACCGTTCGACATGAGTCTGCAGCGAGCGTCACATGACGCTGCAATAGCGCCAAATTGACGTCTCAACGAGTAGACACGCTGGTATCGGCCAATCAGATACCAGCCTTAAATGGTCCTTTGGCAGATCATCGCTTGTAGAATGGGCGCGGCACCACATTAGCCGCAACTCTCTTATCGCGAATCACAATCTCGAGTTCGGTACCTTGCTTCGTATACTCGCTGTCTATCAGTGCGAACGCAATCGGGTAGCCGACGAAGATTCCTTG
>CAYTDR010000084.1:0-14336 GCA_964436185.1 uncultured Candidatus Obscuribacterales bacterium
ACCCAGAAACCTGCTCAAGTGAAACCAGGACAGCCGGCTCCAACCAAAACGGGAACGACAGCCACCACCTCCGCCACCACTCAGAAATCCGGTCAATTAAAACCAGGACAGCCGGTCCCGGCTAAAACGACTGCGGGCACTGCTACGACAGCGACACAACAGCCCAGTCAGCCGAAACCAGGACAACCAACTCCTGCCAAAGCTGCGGCAACCAGCACCACTAACACCACTACGCAGAAGCCTGGTCAGCCAGCCGCATCCGGCACCGCCTCCGCTACCATACAGAAGCCGGCAACTGCGACAACGGCAACTCCCCAGAAACCGGCTCAAACCACACCGGCAAAGCCTCCTACAACCACCACCGCGGCGACATCGTCCCCGAATCAAACTGCACCTGCGGCTACCACAACCACCACCATCAAGACATTGACGCCAGCTCTGACAACTCCCCCTGCTGTCGGTAGCACTACGTCCGCCACCACCCCTCCATCCACCCAATCGATTCTCACGCAGCCAATATTCAAGCCCACCGAAACCGCACCATCTACTATATATCCTGCCGAAGATGCGTCCGCCGTGAACCAGAAGCTGCAGACGCCAACTCATATCCAGACCACGCAAGAGAAGCATCCAGTCGTCCAAACGAGCGCGCCTGCAACTCACGATTACACTCAAGTATTGAAGCTGGACCACCGTTTAAATGAAGCCAAGCTGCAGAATGGAATCCGTTTAATCGTACATACCGTCAAATCCAGCCCCATTATTCAAATCGCAGGCTGCACCGCTGCTGGTTCTCCCTACGAGCCGCCGGATAAATCCGGTGTTGCAGAACTCAACGTCGAGCTCATGAATGGCGATTCGACCAAAATCACCCGCGAGAACTCGGTCAAACATCAGCAGCGCAGCGGATTGTCGGCTAAAGACCTGATCAACGTTGAGCTCGATCGCGAATACATCAAGTTCCAGGCCGCCTGCTCGGTATCAGATTTTGAACAGGAATTGAAACTCCTTACACACCATCTTGTCAGTCCGTTGCTGACGGAGGAATCTCTAAAGGCCGCGAAGGCGAGGGTCGCAACTAAAGTGAAGAAACGGTTCGAAACGGCGGACGACAACACAGAGCGTTTGCTTCTTTCGAGCATTGTAGACAAGAACTCGAGTTTCGCGCCGATGAGTCCCAGGACGCAAATGATGTCGACAGAACAAATCACCATGGACGATGTCAGCGCATTCAGAGCGGGCACTATGAGTCCGACAACTACAACTATTGTGGTATCAGGCAACATTACCTTGCAGGCAGCTACCGCTGCCGTCACTGCTGCGTTCAGAGATTGGAGGACGGCTTCTCATGCACCGCGGGCAGTGCTCCTGCCAGAGAAGCGCCGAGTAACCAAAGTGACGGTACCGACCGAGAGTGGGACGTCTGTCAAGATGGCTGTTGGCAAACTTCTGCACATTCCCGCCGATAACACGAGAATACTTGTGGCTGACTGTGTGCTTTCCACACATCCTCTATATGCACGACTTCTCGACCTCAAACACAGTCAAGCTAATAAGAGCCTCCATATGACATCAGATATAGTTCCGCTCTCGAACAGTTGTGCCTGGGTATTGAACCTTGATGTTCCGGACCTTGGAGTCAGAGACGCCTCCAATACCTTGAAGTCGAAGCTTCAAGTATTTTCGAGAGATGGAATAAGCGCGTTTGAGTTCGAAGAGGCGAAGAAGTTTGTCGTCGGGCAGACTGCCGTCTCGAGGTTGAACAGCGTAGAAAACAGCGCCCGTTCTATTGTTGACTCGATCATCGCCAGCGGTTCGCCGTCAACGATCTTCCAAACGGACGCGCTAGCGAGCTCTCTCAAACTGGAGCTGATAAACAAGTTCATCAGAGATGAGTTCCAGCCGTCGCGTTCTTGTATGGTTGCGGTCGGGGAAAAGAAAGCGATTCGCCAATTAGCGACTCTGTCGAGCAACTAATAATTAACTGGTGGTGTGAACCGATTGCATCGTCTTCGTTTTCGCGGACTATCTTGATGCCGAGAATGTCTTTGACGAAGTCTTTTGATTCCAAGAGCGACTGCAGCCGTTCTATATAAATGAGGAACGTCAGGTCGTCCGGAACTAATATTGGCATTGCAAAGTTTCAGAAAACGGACAGAATTACTTGACACTCGGTCTTGATAATTCGTGCATCAGCCCATGTTGACGAAAAATGTTTCGGAGCGCTGATTGAGTTGTTCCATGGAGGATTGCAACTCTGACCTCATTGCCTCACGTTGCTCTTTCGTCGCATCCGTCGGAACATGAATCGGTTCTCCGAAGAGAAGCACCAGTTCTGTATTAATGAACGGCGTATTGTACCTGTCCCAGGATTTTGTGAAGCTCCATTTCGTTCTGGCTTCGCCGACGACTGGCACTATCGGCATTCCTGAAATGGACGCTAATCGAATGATCGCCTCCTTGACTACATGCCTTGGTCCGCGAGGACCATCAACATTGAATAGGATGCTGTTTTCTCGCATGGAGTGGTCGAGGATGTCGAGAGCTCCTTTGACGCCGCCGTGCGTTTTCGAGCCGCGTATGATGTTGAACCCCATTCCCTCAGCGCCTCTGGCAATCATCTCTCCATCACGACTATTGCTCACCAGGACTGTCATGTTCGCCCGTGGTTCGATAGACAAGAGGCAATACATCTGACCATGAAAGAAGGCAAAAAGGCAGGGTTTTTGATTTGTGATCTGTTGTTCTGTATTGGTATGAATGGTTTTTACATATTCTTTCGCGCCGGGTGCGATGAACGAGATAACGCGATAAGAGATGTCGCAAAGAGTAATTCCATTCTTAAAGAACCAGCCGATTGCTTCGACCCGAAGGCGATCGAGCAGGGGATATTTGAGGAATATGTCTCTAAGTCTAATTTTCGCCATTTCGATCGAATATCTTTCCCAACAGGACGGTTTCGCTACAGACCTTTCTTCTTTAGGAAAAGCCGCGCTCAGCTCATTGTAAGGTACCTCAAATTGCCCATTCTATAAATGAGAATCGACAAAAGTGTTGGGATGGCGATTGGCCGCAAGATCGGTACTTAAGAGGGATGTCCGACATGAGGTAATGCCGGGTCGGAGCAATGGTAGCAAAGGGGAATTGAATGCTCCTCTGCTCTTGAAAACAGTGCTCTCAAACGTTGGGATATTAATATGAAGAGAATATTCCGGCGACTTTATCTTGACAATCGCCCAGGCTGAACATCTTGGGAAAAAGCGAACAAACTCGATCGGCTGATTTGCTGCCATCGAACTACTGAGAAGAAGATTGAATTGAAGAAGTGTAACTACTGTCCCAAGCACTAGAGCCTAATAATATAGATCGACTTTCCTATGTGTTATTATCAACTGTCGCAAATATAGAATTCTTAAACGGAAACAAGAGATGGCACTTGCATTAGAAAACAAGAACGAAATAATTGACAAGCATAAAGTTCATGAGACTGACACCGGTTCGCCGGAAGTTCAAGTCGCTATGTTGACTGAGAAAATTACTCAGTTAACCGACCACCTCAAGACACACAAGAAAGACTATCAGAGCAGACGCGGATTGCTCATGATGGTCGGAAAAAGAAGAAGATTGCTACAGTATTTGAGCAGGAAAGACCATCAGAGATATCGCAGTCTTATCGAGACTCTAGGTCTTAGAAGATAGTGATCGGGCGGGCTACAAAGCTCGCCTGTTTTGTGGAATCGCTGAGAAGAGGCTACGGCCTAACCTGCCACTATAGAGAGATCTATCTATTTCAGTGAAGAAGCAAACCGAAGCGGGCGTTTAGCCATGGCTTCGGTCTCTCTTTTTGTATTGAAATTTAGAAGTAATAGTTTTTGATTCGTATAGAGGGAAAGAGAAGTGAATAGTTTAGAAAATGCTGTTCAAGAAGTCGCAATAGATGTAGACGGCAAAGAAGTGACCGTCCGGACAGGACGAATGGCCAAACAGGCGACGGGAGCATGCGAAATTAAATGCGGCGAAACCATGGTTCTGGTCACCTGTGTGGAGTCTAAGGAAACACGAGACGGTATCGATTACTTCCCCCTGCTCGTCGACTACGAAGAAAAACTCTACGCAGTTGGGCGAGTACCTGGAAGTTTTCTGAGAAGAGAAGGAAAGGCCCCAGACAAAGCCATCCTGACAAGTCGTTTGATCGACAGACCGATCAGACCGTTGTTTCCGGAAGGATATAGAAATGATGTACAGATCGTGGCAACGGTGCTTTCGGCAGACCAAGAGGTCCCGCCGGATACGTTGGCAATGTTGGGAGCGTCATTTGCAATCAGCCTTTCTGGAATTCCATTCCAGGGTCCGATCGGAGCAGTTCGAGTTGGTCGGGTTCGCGGAAAACTGATAGCCAATCCCACCTACCAGCAGCTTGAAGAGTCGGACATCGATATCATCATCTCCGGCACCGAAAGTTCGATCATGATGGTGGAAGCAGGATGCAAATTGGTCAGCGAACGTGATGTTCTCAGCGCCATCGACTTTGCTCACAAGCAGATCAAGACTCAGGTAGAAGTTCAACGACGTTTCGTGGAAAACCTCTCGGTGACAAGACGCGAGTTCGTTGCGCCAGAGAAAAACGCCGAGCTTGTCGGAATCATTCATCAGGTAGCCACCGAAAAGCTGAAAGAGTCGATGGACCGAGTTACTGACAAACAAGTCAGATCGAAACGCATTGACGAAGCTCTGGCAGCAGTCGTTCAAACAATCGAATCTTTGCCTGAGGACAGTGCAGTCAGAGCACTGCCCATGTCGAAGGTCAAGGCTTACCTCGAAGATCACGAAGCGGACTTGATGAGAACTCAAGTACTGGAAACGGGAATCAGAGCTGACGGCAGAAGATGTGACGAAATTCGCCCCATTACTGTCGAGGTCGGTCTTCTCCCCAGAGCTCATGGCACTGGTTTGTTCACACGTGGCTCTACGCAAGCACTTTCAGTCGCCACATTAGGCATTGCTGGCGATGCCCAACGTCTGGACACCATCGATCCGCAAACTGAAAAACGATACATGCATCACTACAACTTCCCGGGTTTCTCTGTAGGGGAAGTCAAGCCGATGCGCGGTCCTGGCAGGCGCGAAATTGGTCATGGTGCTCTCGCTGAGCGCGCCTTGATGCCTGTTTTGCCGCCTCAAGAAGAATTCCCCTACACCCTTCGCGTCGTGTCAGAAGTTCTCGAGTCGAACGGCTCAACTTCAATGGCATCGACTTGCGGTTCCAGCCTGTCTTTGATGGATGCCGGTGTTCCGCTCAAGGGGACCGTTGGCGGTATCGCCATGGGTCTGATCCTGGAGGAAGACCAGTTCGCCATTCTTTCTGATATTCAGGGTTTGGAAGATTTCCTTGGTGACATGGACTTCAAAGTGGCCGGAACCCGTGACGGTATCAGCGCTTTGCAAATGGATATCAAAGTGCAAGGCATCTCGATCGAGATCATGAGAGTCGCGCTCGAACAAGCCAGAAAAGGTCGAATCCACATTATCGATAAGATGGAAGCCGTCCTTCCTGATGCTCGCAAGGAGCTCTCCAAGTGGGCACCACGTCTGATCACTATTCACATCGATCCGGAAGATATCGGAACTGTTATCGGACCTGGTGGAAAAACCATTCGTCGTATCATTGATGAAACCGGAGCTTCGATTGACATTGAAGATGATGGCACCGTTGTCATCGGCAGTGTCGATTCCGTCGGAGGAGAAGCTGCTCGCGATATGATCGCCACATTGGTGAGAAAGATCGTGGTCGGTGAGGTTTATGCAGGACGAGTAACCAGGATTATCCCTGTAGGTTGCTTCGTCGAGGTTCTACCAGGCAAAGAAGGAATGGTCCACATTTCTCAACTGGAGAATCGACGTGTTAACAAGGTTGAAGATGTCGTATCGGTCGGCCAGCGCGTAGTTGTGAAAGTTAGAGAGATCGACGAGCGCAATCGTGTTAATTTGACTATGAAGGAAGTTAGCGAGGATGAACGCAAGGAGTGTGAGCGTAAGAATCCCTCTTCTAATTAGATTTCCGATTCCTGGGCCAGGACAATTCCGTGAGTTTGTCCTGGCGCGTAAGGAACTCGTTGTCATATTTCTCTTGGTAAGCCTGGTTTATCCGACCTTTGTGGATTTGCCAGGCTCAGAGGTTTTTGCCAGGACAGCGAAGAAGTCTGCAAAAAAATCCGCTTCCCCGTCGAAGTCGAGCAAAGGACGAAGCTCCCGTTCTAAGAGTTCTTCGTCCAAGTCAAAATCATCTTCAAAGTCCTCTTCAAAGTCGAAATCCTCAAAATCTTCCAAATCATCCAAATCATCCAGACGAAGCAAGAGTCGGGAAGAGACACGACCGACCAAATCCAGCAAGAGTTCAAAGGGTAGAGCAAAAGCTGCACCTAAGGCATCAGCAAAACCGGTGACGAAGGCTTCGGCAAAGGCTGCTCCAAAGGCTGCACCACAGCCACCGGAAGATGAAAATTCTGAGGATGATGCTAAGAGCGAAGGCGAGCCACCAGAGACTCCAGTAGTTCCCGCTGAAGAGACCGAGACCGTTAGAAAACGCGATCAGTCTTATGGTGTTCATGCCAGCGCTTACAAACTCTACGATGAAGGCGTAAACGCCCGCCTTGTTGGCAACTACGGCATTTCAACCAAACGGTTGGAAGCAGCACTCGATGCTCTGGACGGAACAACCTGGTACCAGAAGTCAGGTAGACCAAGCACATTACAAGCAAGTATCCATTTCGAGCTTGGTCGCACGGCTGAGGCCAGCGGTGACATGAGGCTGGCAAGAGACAGTTATCAACGGTGTCTGTTCATTCGACCCTCATTTACTCCAGCTTCCGTTCGGCTCATTAATCTATTGGCTCTGAGCGGACTTCTTGATATGGCGCTGAGCAAAGCCAGGGATGCAGTAAGAGATAATCCGACAGATCCACGAGCTCATTTGATGCTCGCACTAATTCTCGAGCGCAGAGGCGAGAAAAGCCTTGCAGGTAGAGAGCGCTCTGACGCGAGGCGATTGCTCGACATAAGTGTGCAGCCTTTGCCGCCGGAAGCGCGCAAGGGAGAAGTGGTGCCTTTGTATACCGGAGAGCAGAAATTGCCTACCAACGACATGCTTGACATGGAGATGGAAGAGAAGCCCTCTCCAAGCGACTCAGCACCAGATGATTCTGAATCGGAATCGGAAGAGAACTAATCAGTTTATTGTCATTTGTTGTCGATTGTGGTGCCTTCTAAAGCAGTCGATGAGAAGCCACAGCTAGAGTCGTTCTTTATCAGCGCCTGACTTTCAAATCAGCTTATCTTGTCTCCCGACCTGGGAGGAAACGTTCGGCACCAACGCCAGGGAACGAGCGCAGTAAGTGAAAGTTAGTAAGTCCGGCTTATCAACAGCATTCTGGGTTCCTGATTATTCCGGAAATAGAAATAAGCAGGATCCATATCAACGTGGTGCTCGCGCTAACTCAACGAAGAGTTGACTAAATCGTCGCTACAAAGAGCAAAAAAAAAGGAAGGGACAAACCCTTCCTTCTTAGCTTTCAGCGTTATTGCTTAAATCTAGGAGTTAACCTTCTCTTTAAATTCCTTACCAGGTGAAAATGCGGGTACTTGCTTAGCAGGTACCTTAATCTTCTCGCCAGGCTTCTGAGGATTGTTAGTCTCCCGAGCATTTCTCTTCCGTCGCTCGAATGTGCCGAATCCAACCAAGGTTACACGGTCGCCTCTGGCGACTGTCTCGATGACGACTTCCGTGAGTGCTTGAAGCATCTCTTCCACAGACTTCTTGGTATTATTGGTGCGAGTAGCTATTTCAGCAGCTAGTTCTGCTTTGTTCACGAGATTCCTCCTGTCCCACAACATTGATTCTTTATACGTGGCTTGTAAACCACGTACTGGGCCAGGATACCGCACCACAACAGACGAAACAAGTATTCGACGATAAATTTCGGCTCTTGATAAACAAAAGAATTCTCGAGGCTGTTGGATAGCCGCCAACTTTAGGTCAAAAACTTAGTTGCATAGCGTGAAAAGGAAGAGAAAATGGGAACAACAATATTACCGTTTAGGGAGAGTAGGACTGACTTGCCACAACGAACAACAACCTCTTCGACCGTCGATTCAAGAGAGGCTGCATTTGCAGCAGCAAGAGCAGCTGAGAGTAAGAAAGCAAAATCAACGGTCGTGCTCGATGTACGACAGGTTACTTTGCTCGCTGACTACTTTGTATTTACCGGAGGTGACACCCAAAAGCAGGTAAAGGCGATCGCGGAAGAAGTTCGGACAGTACTGGAAGAGCTCGGACGCAAAGATCAGTCTGCAGAAGGTTTAACGGATGGACGATGGGTGCTTCTTGACTATGGTGACGTCATCGTTCACGTCCTTCAAGACAAGGAAAGGAACTACTACAAACTCGAGCAGTTCTGGAACCATGCCCTTATAGTTGATCAGAGTGAATGGTCAAATAATGACGATATAAGGGTACAAAGTAATAAAGATAGCAAGTAGGATCGACACACACGACGCAAGACGCAAGACGCACGGACGATTCGAACGTAAAATGGTGTAAGCTTCGAAGGCATCCGAGGGAGTAGGTAGAAAATGAGTTTCAGGACTAGGCTACAGAGCTTCGTTGAGAACCGACAAAAAATTCAAATTTGGTACGGGATGGGCTGTCATAACACAGTGACTGGTCGTGTCCTGGGCGTAGATCATGATCACATCGACGTCGAGTCCTACTCACACGAAAGCGATGGTCAGATCCATATTCGCCGAATTCTTATACCTCTACATTTGATACTACACATAGATATCACTACGGCAGAGATTGAAGAGGACGACGACTCCTTTGATGTTATGGAATCAAAGGATGGCAAGGAGAAAGCAAAATCACAGACTGTGATCGACTTGCCTGATGCGCCCAGAGGTTACGCAGTCAAGGTTCTTTCTCAGCTCAACGCTTCTTACTCGAACCGCTTCTCCCGCATGACAGCCGGACCAGGCGGAATTTATTTTTCGTGTGATGGAAGCGTATGGTTTGTAGACTCGAGCGGTCAACCGAGCGAGTATGCACGTATTCGAGGCAACAGCACCATATCCGGTTTGCGCTTCGATAGAAAAGGTATTTTGTATGTCGCTACCATTCAAGGTACTGTGTACAAAATCGACCCGAACAAATCGGGCCGTATTTTGGCTCAGCTTGATGGTGGACTGACAGGCGGTGGCACGTTCCTGTCTGACCTGGCGATTGGACCCCGTGAGGAGGTATATGTCTCCAACTTTCCCTCTAACACCGGTGGAATCTTCAAGATCGATCGTACCGGAGAGTACGATGTTCTGATTGGAGGCCCCGGTCACGGCACTCAAGGACTCCTTCTCGACCCGGATGGATTCCTCTGGTGCCTCGAGCATGCGACCGGCTCGGTAATTAAACGGTCGCTTGACGGTCGAGAAGTCTCACAGGTCAACATTGCTGAATCCGACAGCTTCAATTTCGCTGACGGTTATGATGGCAATCTGGCCATGGACAGCTTAGGTCGTCTCTACGTAACGGCTGGTAGAGCGGGTTCTGTAATAAGGGTAAATAGGGAAGGACGTACCGAACCTTTCCTCACGGGGTTAATCAATCCAACTGGTATCGCATTTGGTTCCGACGGCGCGCTCTTCATTCTTGAAGCAGGACGCTCCAGGGTGTTGAGAGTTGCCGCTCTCGACAAGGCGGATAGAACCGAGTCCGCACCATTGCTCAGCTAAATAAGACTTCCACAAAGTCGCGTGTGTCGGGGCGGCAGCCAAGTGCCGCCCTTCGATTTTTGTGTTTTCTTTTTTCCTTCCCATCGGAGCGAAAAGAGAACAACTCATCAATTATTCCGATTCTTGAGGGTGGAAGAATTTTGTATGCACTTCTTCCACAAGGTCAATGGCGCTCCGGGCGCGGGTCGCGCTCATTTCGACCGATTCGCGGCAGCCAACCACGGACGCGACGGTTTTCAGGCCCATCGACAAGAATCAATTGAGCCGTCAAGCCGGTTCAAATTGTGGATTTAACTGTCGCGCCAGGCTAGCTTCGTCGCTTATCGCTTGGTCGCAGCAAGAGTTCGAGACTCCGTGGAAACTGGCCGCTCGTCGTAAAGAGAGGCGATCAGGTCGGCGTAGTTTTTTGCCACCACATTTCGTTTGATTTTCAATGTGGCGGTCAACTCGCCTGCATCCACTGAAAGATCGTGCGGAAGCACGGCTACTTTCCTGACTTGCTCGTAGTCTGCCAATGACTTCGATCGTTTCTGAATCTCTTGCTTGAGGATCTGGTTTAGCTCCTCGCTGGCTGCCACTTCTGCAAAACTCCGACAGTTCCAGTTCTTTTCGTTAGCGAACTCCAGGGCGACTTGCTCGTCAAGTGTAAGAAGGGCAATCAAGTGTTTCTTCTTGTCCCCGAACACGACCGCTTGAGTGACCAGAGGCACTGTTTTGATGATTGCCTCGATGCGCTGCGGAGCGATGTTTTTGCCGGCGGAGTTGACGATGATGTCTTTCTTTCGGTCGGTAATCTTGATATAGCCATCTTTGTCGATCTCGCCGATATCGCCGGTCTTGAACCAACCGTCGTCAAAGGCTTCGCGAGTAGCTTCCTCATTCTTGTAATACGAGGAGCAAACTGTCGGGCCGGAAAGCATGATCTCGCCTTCTTCGCTGAGCTTAACATTAACTGAAGGAAGTGTTGGTCCGACCGTGCCCAGTTTTACGCGATTCATTGCGTTCACACAAGCAGGTGCGGCCGTTTCGGTCAGTCCATAACCCTCGAGGCAAGCGAAACCTACGGCGTTGAAGAATTCCAGCGTCTTACTGGTGGCAGGGGCGCCACCACTGACGATGAGTCTCAGATTGACACCGATACGTTCTCGCAATTTTCTCAAGACTAGCTTGTTTGCTACCCAGTGTTTCGCTTTCAGGTCTACGCTTGGCGTTTGTCCATCGGCAATTACCTGAATCATCTCTGATCCCACTGAGAGCGCCCAATCGATCAGCTGGCGGCGACGACCGGATGCGCCGTCTATGCCACTTCGGACCTTGCTGTAGATGCGGTCCAATACTCGTGGCACCACTAGAATCATGGACGGATTTACTTCTGCCATGTTCTTAGCCATAGTCTCGATTCCTTCAGCGAAAGCGCATGCTCCGCCGCAGGACCACCAATAAAACTCACCGCACACTCTCTCGAAAACGTGAGACAGTGGGAGGTATGACAAATATACTTCCTTATGGCTGATCGGCAGAACAACAGTCAAGTCTTCAATTACGCTTACGATGTTGCTGTGTGTCAGCGGCACACCCTTCGGCACACCAGTGGTGCCGGACGTATAGATTATGGTGGCAATGCTGTCCGGCTTGATCGCTTCGCCTCGACGGCGGAGCAAATCCCTATCCTTCAACACATATTTGGCACCACGACGTTGCACCTCTTCGAGAGTGAGGAGGTAGTCTTTTTTCAGGTTGTGCTGACTTACTATTTCAGCTATTACTTTCTTGTTTGCGTTTGGCTCCATGAGCACGAACGCTTTTACATTGGGCAGACTTTCGCGAATACTCAACACCTTCTGAAGCAATCGTTTGTCTTGCACAAAGACAACTTTGGCTTCTGAATTGTTGAGAATGTACTCTATGTCGGAGAGCGCACTGGTCGGATATATCGGAACGGATATCGCGCCATTGCATATAGTGGCTATGTCTGCGATAACCCAAAGGTGCGAACTCTGAGAAAAGATTGCTACCTTGTCTTCAGGTTTAACACCGAGTTCGGCAAGTCCGCAACCAAGTTCCGTCGCGAATCTCCCCAGTTGTGGCCAAGTCATACTCTGATAGGCGCCCTTATTGACTTTAAAGATAAGCGCGGATTGTTCGCCCATCTCGGGTATGCGGCCAAAAAAGATTGCGGCTAAATTCTTTTGCACAGTACTTATCCCTCTATAACTTCCTATCGAGGACTCCCTTTGTCAGGAGGTCTTTGTAAGAGCCTCTCAGCGAAACCACAGGTCATGGTGGGGTAATTATAGTCAGTTTTCAGTATGACTGAGATTTGAATAGATACACCTTTGTGGGGTGTTGTTCCTAAAGATCCCGATAATGACGATGTGGCGTTTCCTAAACGCGACCATCTGCACTTAATTTATTTCTTACGACGGGAAATGACTGATTCTGTGCCCAATCATTAAGTAAGGGGGCGGCTTGCCGGCAAAGTCCGGTGGGCAACGCTTTTAACCGAATCGTCCGAAAGGGACACTCCATGCCGGTTTTCGCGAAACGCGGCATAATTCTTCGTATGTTACCGTTTGTTAGCACCAGGAGACGCTGTTTTGGCTGGCACATTGCCTTCAATCCAGGTGTGCACCTCATCTGTCAAGGCGTCTATTACCGGCTCAAAAATCATATCGTGCCAGGCGTTCTGGTAGTGAAGAATACGTTTGTCAGGGGCGTTTACTCTGGTGATGAAGCGCTCGGTCACGCTGTTGTCAACGATCCGGTCTACGCCCGCGGTTGCCAAAAGGAGCGGGCAATGAATATCTCTTATCAACGACTGTGCGTCCATCGTCAGCTTAAGCAACTCAATGCCCATGCGGGCGGTGATGGAAAAGCGACGATCTGTATCGCGCTTTAGCCACTTTCGCGCTTCTAAATTTTGGGTGACATCGTCGACCGTGTAAGGCAGTTCCAGCTCCGTATTGGGCGAGACGAAGTAGGTGGCCAGCGCCTTCATAATATAGGGAGTGGTATAGGTATTGGGATTTCCGGCCAGCCCTGGCGAAAAAATGCCAATTCCCTGCGGCCACAGCCGATTTGCCGCTCTTATCGTAATCACGGCGCCCATGCTGTTACCGATGACGAACAACGGTCTGGACGGCATCATCTGTCTCAAATACCCGTAGGCAGTTGTCAGATCATCGACCCATTGCCGTCTGGAACGAAAATCCTGGTGCCTTCGTCTACCGAAACCGGCTAGATCGTACGAAAGAACGTAATAGCCCAAGTTTGCCAGGCGACTGCCCAGAGGTTCGAACCACCCTGAGTGTGCTCCCAGACCATGAACCAGCAAAATTCCCGCGCTGCCCTTCTCTCTCGAACCCCATTCTCGAGCAGTAATATCTACCGGACCACCGGACGCGCCAGTGCCGGCAAAGGCTATCTCTTTACTGGTAGGTTTGAGAGTGGACATTGCTTCAAGTTATTATAACGGTATGCCCCTGAATCGTCAGTCAAGAAAGCCCTAAGGAATTCGATTGTCATCATCAGCCACAGATACACAAACCGAAACAAAAGCCACCGCAAGTAGTTTCAACCTATGGAAGGTGGCGATTATCCTGGCGCTCTTGATTTTGATTGGGTATCTCACCTTTCAAGCCACTAGCCGGCAGGCGACTCCCTTGATGCAGGCGATTAAGTTTATCAAGCAAGGAAAGGCAGCTTCAGCTGTGCCGATTCTGGAGAAACTATCCCGCGAGGAGCCGGACAATTCCGATGTTTATCCATGGCTAGCCCAGGGTTATTTGGCTACAGAACGTTATGCCGAAGGACGAACAGCACTAGACACCACTCTGCGCCTCAAGATAGAGCCTGAGTCCATCGCGTCGGTAGTGCACGCATATGTCAACTTCTATCAGCGAAGGGGAGACTTCGATGAGGCGGAGAAGCTTTATCGATCTGCCAACGCCGGCTTGCCGCCGCATTTTTTCGATAAGGGTCGAGCAACACTTTATCTCGCCTGGGCCGAGGCGAACATTGCCAACAGTAATTTGGGCGAGGGAGTACATCATCTTCAGCTTGCAGACAGTCTTTCCAGTCAGTTGAGCAAAGACATGCGAGCCAAGATTCCTCAGATGCTCAGCGATTGCTACAGGCGATTGGCGGCGGTCGCAGAGACCGAGAAGAAAGATGACAATGAAGCTATCGATCTTCTCGAGAAGAGTCTCAGCGTCTTGGATGAGCCTCTAACGCGAATTGCTCTCGCCTCTATTTACGCAAGAACAGGCAAGACAAAAAAGGCGATCGAGAACTACAAAGCAGTTTGTCAGGCCGACCCGAACAATCTCGAGGTTCGACATCATCTCATCGAGCTGTTGCTGGAGAACAGAGACTTCAATGAGGCTCAAGAAGCGCTTCTGCAGCTGACTGACAAAGAGAAGAGTGTGGAGAACTTCGAGCTACTGGCTGATGTCAACTTGAAGATCGGCAACTATGCAGGCGCCGTGCGCGCTCTCGAAGAAGCTTCGGCATTGCGACCGACGGTTCCGCTTCTGGAAAAACTGAAGTCAGCGCTC
>CAYTDR010000085.1:0-14313 GCA_964436185.1 uncultured Candidatus Obscuribacterales bacterium
TTCAATCCCCACTCCCGGAAGTTCCGCGGAGCAAAGTCACTACAGACATCCCGCAGTTGACGAACTATGTGGTCGACAATCTCTATAGTCTCATCGGTGCTGAGCTTCTTGTCTCCACCGAGATAGCGTTTCAACATCATCAGGTCGGCGATGATGGTATCGTGCAGTTCCCGCGCCAGTCTGTACTTCATCTCTTCTTGCTGACTGACGACCTTGAATGCCAGGTTTTGCTTCTCCAGCGTCAACTCCTGGATTGTGCGCATCCAGTCTTCTTTGCTGTGCAGCCCGAACATCTCAGGCATACCTTTGACGGTGGTGGTGTTCGAGGAGGTCGAATAGGTGACCTCCTGCTGCATTTCCTGAGATTCACTGATTTGAGCCGACCGTTGCAGAATCGCTACAGCCTCGATCGGTCCCATGGCGCGATTGTTCGTCATGAACTGGAGCGTCAGCGCCTTATCGAGCAGAGCCTGCGATAGCAAGCCGTGATTGCGCAGGATTTGCCCAATCGGAGCTCCTTCGCTCATGCCTTTCTCGACCGCGGTGAGCAGGTCGATCTCGGACACCAGGCCGGCAGCGATCAAAAGCTCTCCCAGCCTGATTGGATC
Source organism: uncultured Candidatus Obscuribacterales bacterium (assembly GCA_964436185.1). Taxonomy (GTDB): domain Bacteria; phylum Cyanobacteriota; class Vampirovibrionia; order Obscuribacterales; family Obscuribacteraceae; genus CAYTDR01. The sequence continues at coordinate 609 of CAYTDR010000085.1, forward strand.
TTGCCGAGTCGATGGCAGCGCACCCACCTCGGTGAGCGCTTGCTCGATGCTTTTCTGCTTCTTGGCTGAGATGTTGAGGGCGGAGATGGCTTGCTCAGCCGTAATCTTTCCTTCGCGCACAAGAACTTGAGCCGTGAGAGCGGCATAGGCAACCGCTTCCGGCACCACCTGACGCAAGACGAGAACTCGACCCAACGGAAGCCCGCTGGCATAGCTGGCTTCCACAGCATTCCTTATGTCATCGGCAGAGACGACGGTCGACTCGACGAAGAGTTGGCTGAGGCGTCCGGTGACGATCTGATTGTCGGTCTTCCAACCCAGCTCATCCAGCGCTTTCTCCACGCTGGTTCGCTCCACAACCGCTTTATAAATTGCATGGGCAGCCAGGTCCGGACTGACGAGGTTTTCTTGCAGCAAACCATGCACCAGGTTGGCTGTCCTCATCGTCTCTTTCGGCACGGTACCGTTTTGCGTGAGCACCAAACCGATTGGAGCTGAAGTTCGAATCGCTGTGGCCATCGAGCGCGCCAACTGGTCCTGCGTAATCAAGCCGGCTTTGAAAAGCAAGTCAGCGATGCTTAACGTCTGTTGTGACTGGTGTTGACTCATCAGCCCTCATCAACCGGCAACCAATCAGCCCAGCTCCTCACTCCCATAACCATTCTGAACTGCCCAGGCTATGAGCTGTTCACGATTCTGCAGTCCGAGTTTCAAAAGAAGAACCTCACACTGTTTTCGAGCTGTGGCTACTGAAGTGTAGCGCTCGTCGGCAATTTCCTGATACTTCATTCCCTTTCCGAGCATATGCAGCACCTCTTGTTCAGATGGTGTTAGTTTGCGCCGATCGAAAGTGAGCTCTTCGGTGACGATGTTCTTCTCGCCCTTCATGACTCGACGGATAGTGTCAGCGACCTTGGTAATGCGTTCTGACTTGAGCAAATAAGCGGCAACACCCAGCGACAGTACCGAGCGGATGAACGCCTCGCGGCTTTCAGCAGAGAATATGACGAGCTTCAGGTCAGGGTAGCGAAGGAACTCGCTGATTGTCGCCTTGGGACCTAACGAGCCGGGCAGATGGAGATCGAGAACCACGACATCGGGTCTTTTCGACTCTGTAACCTTCAGTCCGTCGTCACTATTGTCTGAGGATCCGACCACTTCCAGATCCATCTCTCGTGACAGACCACTGATCAACCCTTCCAGGGTCACGTGGTGATCTTCTATAACGACAATTTTGATTTTATCGCTCATTATTTCTGTCATGAGATGAGTAAACGAGGACGAGTTGGTATCAACATCTGTTGAAATGCATCCAACGTATCACATAGATTATGCCTCAATCAGATACTAAATGTGGGTGTCAAGATATCAAAAAGATCTCCCGCTCCTCTTGATTATCAGAGGAACTGTTGGGGCGAGTGGATCTCGTCTGGAATCTTCGTCTTTACCAACGCTGCGAATGATGTCAGCAGCGCCGCATAATCAGCTCTGTCCCACAAGATGCAGGTCTAGCGTCACTTGTTGTAAAACCCGCACCACTTTCGCGTGATGATGATCATCAGATCGCGGGCAGCGCGCGAAGTATCGAGACATATTCGCACTGTCGATCCCTCTCGGTCCTGCCAGGGAACATAAACCTTCTCGATTTGATAGTTCCTTTGCTTGGCGATGACCAGTATTTCCAGATCGAAGAGAAAACGTTTGATTGTCATCGCGCTGAAAAGCTCGACGGCCACATCTTTTTTGAAAGCCTTGAAGCCCGCCTGAGTGTCTCGAATACCAGGCAGAACTAGATTTCCTATGACAAATCGAGAAATAACCGCCACCATTCTTCGGCCCATGCCGGGATACTTCTCGTCCTTCTGTCTCTGCGCAATCGCTACATCCGCGCCAGATTTGATTTTGTCGAGGAATAAGGGAAGAACGTCAGGCTGATAGGACATATCAGAGTCGGTGAATACGACAGTATCACCGGTGGCATTGAGAATACCCTCTTTCACCGCCATCCCCTTGCCCTGATTGACAGGCAAGTCGAGGACTTTGATCGTGCATTTCGTACTGGTAAAGTTATTGAGTGCCACCTGAGCGGTATCATCGGTGCATCCATCGCAGACGACGATCACCTCGGTACCGGGGAAATTTTCATCCAGGTACGCGCTCCAATGCTTGATGGTATCACCGATTCGCTTAGCTTCCTGATACGCTGGTAAGACCACAGAGATCTTGCTATACTCGCCGATAGTATTTTCCAGATCCAATTGCTCCTAGATCGGTTCAAGAATGGATTCCAGCAACAGTACAGGAACACCCACGAACGAGAAGCAGGGTGGGCTTCCGCTTTTCTTTAAGCTGGGTGCCATCCTCAGCGTGGTTATGGTATTTGTACCCATAATTCTTACCATGAAACACACGCAAATCATGCAGACATCCGACTTCGTGATGACCTTTTACGTCGTCGGCAACATGGTCTCATTCGGGCATGGCGCAGACATTTATCCAGGACTTCACGCCGCCAATTTCATCGACTCGCAGTTCAACGCATACGCTCATCAACTGCTGCCGTCACTGGCGAAACAAAGCACCGCAGTTTATATGTATAGCCCGCTGGTGGCATGCGCTTTCGCGCCCTTCGGGCTGCTTACTCCTATTCAGGCGATGGTTGCCTGGCAGCTTACATCGATTCTTGCGCTTACTAGTTGCGCCTGGATTCATTCCAGAATCTCCGAGAACACAACCTTCCTGCGTCTCTTTTGTGTGGCTGCACTGTTCGCGCCTGTTTTTCATCAAATATTGATCGGTCACCTGGCTATACCGCTCGGTCTTCTGCCATTGTCCGCCGGTTATTACTTCCTGATGAAAGAACGATATCTGGCTGGTGGATTCGTTTGGGCATTGTTGTTTTTGAAACCGCAGTTTCTGCCGACAGTGCTACTCGTCATCGGCGCCTTGACGCTTGCAAGGCAGTTTCGCCCGCTGATCGGCTTCGCCGCCGGCAGTGCATTGATGACTGTAGCCACGGCTCTCTGCCTCGGACCGGAGACTGCCAGGAAGTGGCTGGGGTCATTCCGATTAAGCGATGCAATTTTCTCTGACCCGCGCTACAACTATCCGCACTATCTGGCAGTCTCGATACCATCGGCAATACTACAACTAGTGCCGGCGGAGCTGCGCAATACAGCCAAAGTTCCAGCCTATGCGCTGGCTGCGGTAATAGGGCTGGCCAGCTTGTGGATCGGCACTCGCTTATTGCGCCGGCACGGAGTGAAGCAACACCTTCCCAGCGTGATGTTGATGGGAATAATGGTATTGCCTCTGGTTCTACCGCATTTCCTTTTCTACGATCTGGTTTGCATGGTCATCGCTGCCTTCGTCATATTCGGCAGCACCTGGGACGAGGTCACCAACAGACGGCTGAAGCTTCTTCGCCTGGTAACTTTCGTCATACTGAACATTTACTTCATCTTCATTTTCTTCATTCGAGTGTTCAACCACTATCTGATTCTGCCCGCTGGGCTGGTCGTCGTTCTGATCTTGATTTACTGGAATCTACTCAAGATCTTGCTGGCTTCCGCGTCGGCGAAACCTGCGCTACAAGAGCCTCTTGCTCCCCAACCTTAAATCGTCCGCGCCGACGTACGCTGTTAGGGTCGCTTGGTCTCCCGTTCTTCAATCTTTTCCAAGTCAGTTTCGACCAGGCCAAACAACCAAAACTTATTATTAAATTACAACTATAAATTAAAGTACTAACGACACAAAAACCGGAAAAGGAGTCAGGACGAGTGTTTCGCGTTACACAAGAACAGAAAAGCCTCCCGGAAGTACAACTTCCAGGAGGTTATTAACGGACGTCACCGAACAAGCTTCCTTCAGTTCCTCAGTTCAGCAATGGATCGAGCGCCAGGACACGTTCTCGCAGGTACTCCGTCGCGGCCCAGTCATCTTCGGGTAGATCCGTCGACGGGATCGGCTCTCCGATCACCACTGTGCATCCCCGCCTGTAGACGGGGAAGAGAAGGAAGATAAGCAGGTATTCCCAGGCAGGAGGCAGTTTTCGAATCCAGGAACCAGGATATTTTCCATATCTGATGAATGTGGGCAACAGGTAGGAGGTTTGCCCAAGAAGCGTCGCAGCTTCTTTGACAATTCGCACAGCACCCTTTTTGAACTCGCCGATCGTGCCGTCCAGATAGGCCCAGCCTTCCGGAAACATGACCAGTAGCTCACCGTTGACCAGCACCTTGATCGCCGCATTGCGAGCCGGGCCACCCTTGCCTGGCGTCAGGTCAGCAGAGAAGGCACCTAGAGGACCGACGAGCAGTCCACCAAGACCTCCGCCGAACTGAAATACGCCCTGGGCCGCCATGTACCTGGCTTTTCGGTTGACCACTATCGGCATGACCACTGTATCGGCCCAGTGGGGGTGATTGGGAGTCACCACCGTGGCGCCGTCCACCTTATCGAGGTTTTCCGCCCCCAATACTTTGACCTTGCCGACCTGAATAAACACGAGAATTTTTGACAGCCGTTGCAGCAGTCGCACCCCTCGCGGAGTGGGGGACGGTGGCAAGTAGCCGCACTGCTCGACTAGAGCTGCGTATTCACCTGCAAGCTTTAAAAGATAAGCGAGGCTTCGCCAGACCACTACAAACCAGGCTAACCCGATAAACAGGCTCACGAGCCATGTCATTGTGACTAAATCTTGCATAGCATCTCATTTTTCCGGGCACCCTGATGGTGCCCTCGTTCCCACACTCTTCGCTGAGCGCAGGTATTCATGTAATCAGGTCTGCATGTTCGCAGAATGTAGTCGGTTGGCAGTGCACAGGATATCCCACACACCGTCCCGACCGAAGCGTTACTTGAGGTTATCTACTTCCCACTGCTTCGCCTGAGAGAGCAGTTGATCGATTTCCACTCGAATCTTCTCGGTAGCTTCGCGGACGTCGTCCGGCAGCGAGGCCAGTGTCATCGGCTTGCCGATGGCAACGATGGCACCGAAATTGGTGCTGCGCTCACCGGCATACTTGAAGGACCGGAAGTTCTTCCAGCCGATCATGTTCATCAGCCTGTGAAGCCAGGTCGCATGCCGAGAGTTGCGCAGGTAGTGAATTGCCATCGGCAGATAGGCAACCTTGTTCGGGTCCAGACCATATTCCTCGCAGGCTTTCTTCATCGCCCGTACGCCGCCAGTGCGGAAATCTTGCGGTCGCAAGATGTTGTCCTTGACCAGCTTGCCCTGCGGAAACATGAGAAGGCGTGTCTGCGGATGCTGCACCAGAACTCTGGCCATGGCATCGACGACTGCTTCACCGCCACCTTCGCCGGTGGCTTTGCCGCCTTCGGTGTTGACAGCGAAGAAGCCGGCAAACGCAGCGAGCGAGCCACGCAGCGGATTTCGCATCTCAGCGTAGCTGCCCAGATGGCGAAAACCGAACGGGAGCACTTTACCCACTACCATGAAGTCGAGAGGGAATTGATGGTTCGGCAGAATTTCGAGCCGACCGTCGAAAGAGGCGTTCTTCCCTCCTAACACTTGAATCGGTCCGACATAGAGCCTGCTAAACAACTTGGACACGGCGCGTAACGTCCATTGCCCGACGAAGGTCGGGTGAGGCGGCAGATAACCGTCCTTCCCGAGCTTTCGAGACTGGCGGTACCAGTAGATGGCTCGCCAGAGCAGGATCAACAGGACAAGTCCGACACCTGACCAGATTAGAGTTGTGGTCGACATATCTTGCTCGCTCTCTGTTTTGCAATTGCAGACAAGACAGGAAAAATACGGAATGAATTGCGCAGCGAAGTTCCTCAACGGGCACCCTGGTGCAAAGCTACGCGTGGGCAATCTCTCCCGGATAACGCTCGATGACGTCCTTCTTCGGCGACCAGCGCGGGCGGACGTAGATGTAGGCACCGTCGATTCGAGTGATAAAGCCAAACTCCTGGGGTTTGCGATCGCCCCACGAGATTTCTTTGAGGTGATTCAGGAACCTGACGCGATCCCCCACACGAAACGGTCTGTTGATGTTCTTTTTTGCAGGCTTGCTCATGATTCTCTCGCTTAGAGAACCGGGGAAGGAATGCCCTTCCCCAGCGTTTTGAGGCGCGAAATTGTCGCGACTTTGTTCGGCAGTGCAGCCGATGATCACCGACTCCACCTCCGACAGGCCTTTGTCAGAGCTGTTGGAGGCTGCAGGTGATCTACTCGTCAAGCTATGACTGTCAATCGGCGTGTCCGTCGAGCAATTCCAACTCCACGATGTCCTCGTTGAACACGTTGGAGACAATCAACTTCTCGAGCTCGGAATGGCCGAGGTTCGAGTGAATTCGAAGCTCCATCACCTCACCGGACTTCACGACCTTGTCTACATGAGCGTTTGCACCGAAGAGCTTGCGCACTTCGGCAAACTTCTCTCGCTTGCACACCACACGCAGCTCATTGCCGCCAATCTCCCGCGAAGGCAGCAAGACATGGCTGATCATCAGGCACGTGATGGTGAGAAGAGCGGTCCCAACGGCTGCTCCGTAGAGTCCAAGACCGCAAGCGATGCCTAGTGCGATAGAGAAGAAAATCGTTGCCGCAGTGGTGATGCCGGAAGAATTCGCCCCACGTCGCATGATCACACCGGCTCCGACAAAACCGACTCCTGCCAGAACTCCTTGCGACATTCTCGCAGCGTCACCCATGTGCGTCGTGTCGAACACATACTGACCGCAGGCCGTGGCCAGTGCCGCGGTGACTGAAAGAATCATGTGCGTTCGAACACCGGCTTGCTTATGCCTCATTCTGCGCTCGAGCCCCAGGAGAACTCCCAGGAACAGCGCGGTGCCAATCTTCGGCATGAAGACCGTGAGAAGCTCGATATCGAGAGACGAAAAAATTGATCCGAGCCATGCAGGCACGGACGTGGCGATAGACTCAGCAAACATCGTTGCTCCTTTGTTGCAGTATGCCTGCGCGCCAGGTATGCGCGCAAGCGACTACGGGATTGTGGCTAGAGGTTGACCTCAGTGGTCAGTTAGGAACAGTTCCCACCGCAGTGGGTCTTCTGCGCAAGAATCCAATCAACGGCTTCCTTCAGCGAAGCGTGAATCGGAGTGCCGGCTGCGACCTCGTTCTTATCCTTGCAGTTCGCGCCGTCCGGTCCGCTCAGGACCAGGATACCGGTGGCACCGGCATTGGTACCAGCCAGAACATCGCTGGTGCGATCGCCGACCATGTACGACTTGGTCAGATCGATACCCAGTTCGGCAGCCGCATCACGCAGCATTCCGTCCTTCGGCTTGCGGCAGGGGCAACCGAGCGAGGTGGTGTGAGGACAGATCTTGATCAGGTCCGGCTGAGCGTCGTCGCCCAGGAGCCGCAGCATCTCTTCGTGAATCTTCTTCAGATTCTCGCGAGTAAGCGGGTGACCCTTCCACTGGATGGAACCATCGAGCGCTTCACCCAGACCGCCCTGGTTGGTGGCGATGACAACGAGGAAGCCGGCCTTCTTGAGGCGTGCGATAGCCTCTTTGGCTCCGGGCAGCAGCCGCATGTCCGCGGCCGTGTTGACGTTGATACCCTCGTTGATGACACCGTCACGATCGAGGAAGACGCAGCGCTTGAGTTGCGTCGCGGAAGCTTTCTTATTTCGACACTTGTTGGCCATCTGTCGGCATCCTTGTGGGTTTTCCAAGGCTGCAGTAATGGCTGCATGAGGTAAATCGGACAAGCTAGTTACGACAAGTTGGAGAGCTGGATAGTGGGAAACCTATTGGATGAATGGAAACGTTTTGCTGATGTAATATCTATAGCTAAATCTGTTACAAGTTTTGAGTCATTCTGAAAAAGCACTCATCAAACAATGAACTTCTTGAGTTTTCAGAAGATCCGCCCGTTACCTGGAAGAACCAGCATGTGCTTATCGTTTCAGCAATATCACAATCTTAGATCAATATCTCAATGAGGGAAATTTAGCCTAGCGACGCTCTCGATAATCAGGAATTGAAAGAAAAACGGACGAGCGCGCAAGGAGTTCACGGCAACAATTGGCGAAGCATCTCGCATCGATGTGCGGAGTCGCAATCGGTATCGCAGCGGAGATCCTTCAGCACGAAGAGGATGCTCTACGTTTCTCGTTGGTCATGAGCGACACGAGCGATCGGATCCAGATTCGTTCGTCATGAACGATCTCGCGATCGGATGCACAACAAATAATCACCGGTATCAAACCTCACAAAATTATCGGGATAATCCCGGTGTTCCTCTACAAAAGAACAGGAGGGCCCGCTAGTTGCAGCCCTCCTGTAGGTGTGAGTTGTGATGTTTGTTTCTTTACCTAATCCACAAACTTTGATGATTCTAAAAAGCTAATGCCAGCTTTGTGAGCTGACATCAAGGTTCCTATCTTTTCTTGCCGCCTTTTTTGACTACCTTTTTGGCAGGCTTAGCAGCGGTTTTCTTGACGGCTTTCTTCGGAGCAGCAGCCTTTTTGCTAGGAGCAGCAGGTTTCGCGGCCGCTTTTTTCGGCTTCGAAACTTTGAAGGCAGCCTGGCGTGTACGGCCGTTGACGATGTCCTTCAGCTCTTTGCCAGCGCGGAACGCAGGTACTCTTGCTGCAGGTATTTTCAGCGGATCAAGAGTTCTGGGGTTACGGCCGGTGCGAGCTTTTCGCATGCGACGCTCAAATGTGCCGAAGCCGACGAGAGTAACCTTATCGCCTTTGGAGAGAGCGCCAGTGATTGTATGGAGCATTGCAGCAAGGGTACGGGTCACTTCCGATTTCGGCTGACCTGTGGTCCCTGCCACATTCTCAACGAGCTCAGCTCGGTTCATACTGTTTCCTCCTTGTTGGAATACGCATCCCAACTCACAAGCTGGGATAATAACACCATGCAATTCATTAGACAAGTGATTCTGCCTGCTGGGAGCAAAAAAATTTCTATTCCCGTCATTCTCGAACGTTGATGGTAGGCAAGTTACATGAGACCGCCGGATCGCGACGATCTCCGAAGCTGGGATAAATCCAGGGGCTTCGTCGTTACGCTCACAGTCGCATCAAAGGAGATACGGCATATATCCGTTGTTTCACAATATAAAGCACAACGAGTTGCATGCGCGTATCTATGTCAGCAATCAACCAGCAATATTTTCTTCGGGCATCTATAATGCTCAGGAACGGCGGCAAGCCAGTCAGTGATGATGGTTTTCGATTCGAGGCGTGGTCATGTTTTTCAAACGAAATAGCTTTCTTTTCGGCGGCATATCTTGCAGCATCGCAATGAGTATTGCACTCGGTCTGGGAAATCATTATCGGTCGACATCGGCATTCGCACAGGCTCCCAGCCCAGGACAACCACCGGTAATGGAGAGTACTGCAAGCGCGCATCCTCCCGCTGCACACTCTACAATTCCGCCCGATCGACAAGGTTCGATCTCTGAAGTAGGTACGCCGCACACTGAGACAATCGTGCCGCACACCGCAAAACCAACGAAGGAAGAGCTTCTTAAAGGAACCGTCAATCTCCTTGCCAACTACAAAGCTGGTTGGACGATGTTTTTGCAAAATCCATGCCACACAGGTTTGGTTGTCCACAATGACACTTTCTTCCCGAAAGGAACTTTAAAGTGGAAGTTCCCAGCAGAAGGACCGATCGACTCCTCTCCCGCAATTTGGAAAGGCGTTGTCTTTGTCGGCAGCGATGATACCAATCTCTATGCACTGGATGAACGTAACGGTCGACTGTTGTGGAAAGCCAAACTCGGAGGCAAGGTCAAGTCATCACCCGCAGTTTCCAGCAACATGTTGGTTGTAGGTTGCGAGGATCAGAAAGTCTATGGTATCGATCCGACCACCGGCGACATCAAGTGGACAGTTGAAACTAAAGACAGAGTCTCGTCTTCTCCTGCCATAGTCGGCGGTGTCGCCTACTTCGGCGGCTGGGACGGCTTCGTCTATGCTGTCAACGTTTCAAACGGCTCCATCAAATGGACATACCCATCACCGTCATCGACCAGCGAAGGACAGAGCGGTATCGGCAGAATCACGGCTTCTCCGGCAGTGACACCAGATATGGTTGTAATCGCTTCGCACCTTGGTTCCGTTTATGCTCTATCCACTGTGGATGGTTCCGTAATTTGGCACTACAAAACCGGAGGAAAGGTGCTCGGTTCGCCCATGATCATGGACGGCACTGCGTACTTCGGAAGCTGGGACAAAACCTGTTATGCTGTGGATCTGGCCTCCGGCGCCGCGAAGTGGAAATTCAATGGACAGGAGTCATTCAGCATCACGCCATCCGGTACTAACGGTCGCATCTTTGCCGGCAACGACGACAAGATCATGTATTGTTTGGATGCCGGCTCAGGAAAGGTACTCTGGAAAACTACGATCTACTCGCCCGATCCGCTCCTCTCGTCCTCGCCTGCACTGTCAGGAAAGATGCTCTTCTGCGGCAGCCCCGACGCTCGCGTTTACGCTATCGACACACGCAACGGTGCTGTCAAATGGCGCTTCGAAACACAGAAGCCGATCATCAGCAGTCCAGCCATTTCCAACAGCGGCGTCTGCGTCGGAAGTCAAGACGGCAACCTCTACTTCATCGATTGATTGCGGCAGATCTAGTTGGGCGAAAGGTCGCTGGAAGTCTTGATCATCACAGCTTTTACGGCGTCGACTCATCTATTGATTGATTGATTGATGCAGACCTGGCCGGACGGAAGTTGGCTGGATGCTTTCGTCATTTCATCACAGCTTTTACGGCGCCGACTCATCTATTGATTAATTGCTTGCTGCTGACTTAGCCAGCCGGAAGTTCGCTGGAAGCTTTCATCATTTCATCCACAGCCTTCAGAGCGTCTGAAAGAGAGGCACCGTATTTGGTTCTATACATTCTCACTGCCGTGATTTTGCCACCGCTCAAAGCCACACTGGCGATGCGTTCATCCGTTACTTCTTCTCTCTCCAGGCGCTCGTCGTCAGGGAGAATCTGGAATGAGAACTCCCAGTTTCCGTCTATCTTTACCCACTCACATCTGCAGTAATCCTGTGCATTGGTAACATAAGCGATAAAGCTAACTGAATCCGGATTGTCCAGATAGTCTCGCACTGTCTCCGGATCGACTGGTGCTAGAGTTTGTTCTCGCGTCAGGAATTCATCGTTCATTTGCTGACTCCACTAGGTCACGCCAAAGTATACCGTCCCAACAATATCAATTCCGTCAGGAAGTGAAACGATCGACCTTTGCCGTACCAGACCAGGTAATGGCAGACAGCGTCAGCAATATGCCCCTGATCGCATCCGTATTCTTGAATAATGTTTATCTGTTCAACTCTATATATAGCTGTAAGAGCAGTGAGCATTTTTGTAAACGTAAGGGTATCAACGCGTCCCATTACCTTCGATCCACCAAAAGAACCTTCAACAACACAGTCAATTGCACGAAAGCAGCTTTCCTGGCTAATTCAGGTGAGTTGTATTCGTGCGCGCTTCCAACAGCTTGCCGATCTCGAGCAATCAGTTGCCACGATCCGTGGTGGCGTGCAGCGAGGAGAGCAAGAGTTTTGTCGGGCTCAGTATCAGGCGGAAGTCGAACATGTACACGCGACTCAAGAAGTTCATAACTGGAACTGGATTTCTCACTCTGTTTATCCTCCTGGCGATGACGCTGTGTGGAAAGTTGGACTGGCAGTGGAACCTCGGATTCGCTGTCATCAGTATTCTCAAGCTCGCACTGACTCTCTTCCGGCTCAAGGAGTATCTCGCCACGCTGGAAGATCGAATGTCGCTGCGGCTGCTGGTCGTGCCCATGGTAATCAGTCTGGCGCTGGCACTTCTCGCTCTTCTTGGTCCAGCGGACGCTCTGGTCGCCGGGCTTTCCTTCCTGTCCATCGCGGGCTGGCTCTGCGTCTTCCTCGCCATGCGCAGCAGTTTCTCACGCTACATCCCGTTCGGCCGCGGCTCGCTGCCGGCTGATATCTGGCTCAATCCGCCCCTGGAGGTTCTCGAACCTGGCGATTTCATTCTCGTCAACGGACCGATGGCTGACCGAGTTCGAAACGCTGTGGGTCATGCGGATCTCGTCCTCACCGGGCGCAACGGCAAGCTGCATGTGCTCTCGTGCATGATCGAATCCGGTCTCTCCTGGCATACCGCCCGGGCTCTGCTGCGCTCCTACAAGGGCAAGTGGCCCTATGTGGTGCTGCGCTTGCGTAACCCGTTGAACGACGAACAGATCGCTCACGCCATGGACGTCGTCGAGCAAATGCAAAAGGGCAACGAGGACTGGGTCAAGAGCTGCGGCGCATGGGTGCAGTACCTGATGACCTGGCTCCCGGTCAGCGCGGCCTACAGGGAGAAACTGCTGAAGAAGTGGATGCCCACGGGCTACGACTGCATCGGCAAGTACTGGGGCGGCATCCGCAAAGATCGCTGGACCTGCATCGGCTCCAACCTGTACCTGCTCGACAAGATCGGTGTGCCGATGAGGGAGTACGGAACTGGTGCATTCGGGCTCTGCGGCGAGTTCAACCCGCTCTTGCCGGTCAGACTGTTCAGCGAACCTTCCTACCGCTGGCTCTCGGAGAAAGACCGCGACCAGTATTACAGGGACTCCGCCAAGTAAGGCTACCCTAACTCCTTCCGGAGCTGCTATGAACAAGGTGATCCGAGCTCTCGCCGCGCCCGATGCGATGGCAGAGTTCCCTTACCGAGGGCGAGACTTGTTCTCGTCCCTGATTTTCTGCGCAATCGGCGTGTTCATGACCTTCGGGGTGGGAATGTTCGTGGTCATCTTCGCAGAAGGTGCCATCAACTTCTTCAACCCCGAGTGGACACAAATCTTCGGTTCGAACCAAAACACGCGCTGGGCGACAGAGCAACTGATTGCGCACACGCTTGATCTGGCCGCAGCACTGCTGATCTTCGCCACTGCCACCGAGATAAAGCCCTCAGCTCTGTGCTGGTACAAACCCGGCAAGCGCTTCGGGCTTGGGCTGGTGAAACTGCTTGCAGGCGTGGCGATCGGCTACGCGGTGTACTACGGACTGGTCTACCTCGCCAACGCCTGGATACAACCTCCTGCAGTCTCCGGACCGCAGATGACGCGGACGTTGACACTCACCGGTTGGCAAATCCTACCGATGATGATCAGCACGCTAGTGGTATCACCGGTGATGGAGGAGCTGGTCTTCCGGGGTTATGTGTACAACGTGATGAGGACCAGCTTCAGAACTGCAATGAGCCGGTACACTTTCGCGGCCGAACTCATTGCCATGTTACTGAGTGCTGCGCTGTTCACGATCGTCCACGCATTTGGCGCTAGTCCGTTCGGACTGCTGACCATCTTCATCGGCTCGCTCATCATGACGGAGTTGTACCGGAGAACCGGAAGCCTCGCGGCACCAATCCTCATGCACTTCGTCCTGAACGCTGCCATCTGGTACAGAATACTCGCCTGACCACCAACAAACCAACTCTTCACAGCGGGCGAAGGAACTTCGGCAAACACCGAGCTCCTTCGCCTGCGTTGTTCTGGACTTTTCGTCAACCTTCCGACGCTACTATCTCTTATCGCAGCGCCACAACTGCGAACGGCGACAACCCATCACTTGCTCTTTTTCTGGGCGTCGTAGCCGTCGATCTCGATCATCCGTCTATGGAAAGACGCTACCTCAGCTTCTTTTCCTTGCTGCTCTATGCTTTCGCCTACACACCTCTGAAGAAG
>CAYTDR010000086.1:0-14243 GCA_964436185.1 uncultured Candidatus Obscuribacterales bacterium
TGGGGACGCGTCGGTGACTCACCGATCATCGGCGCAGGAACTTACGCGGACAACGATAGCTGCGCAGTATCATGCACCGGCGAAGGTGAGTGGTTCATTCGTTTTCACGTAGCGAGCGACATATCATCACGAGTGAAGTATCAAAGCAAGTCGATTGAGATCGCGACGAAAGAAGTAATCCATGGTGTTCTTGGTCCTGGTCATGGTGAAGGAGCCGCGATTGTTCTCGATCGAAACGGCAACTTCGTTATGGCGAAGAATACAGAAGGACTATATAGAGGTTACATGTATGACGACACGCCACATACATTTATTTTCGAAGATGATACCGTCGGAAAAATAGTCGAAGCTCCCCGATGATCCTCGTTTCGACCCGTCGTCAGTTAGCCGACAACCACTGAAGTTGCACTCTGAACGTTCAGGACAATTCTTTTAGCGACGTCAAATCAGGGAGGCCGCCGATTTCACTGTCCGGCTCGACGCCTTCTTTTAAAGTAACAAGGATCTGTTTAATAGATCTAGAAGAGAACTTTGATGATAACACCGGGGTCTGTGGAGTTGGGAGTAACTCCTTGCTAACAGTTCCGCCAATACTTTGACGTCTCATTTACGCCCTCTCCTCCTAGGATGAAAAAGGACGGCTGAAACAAAGCAACCTCCAAGGAAACGAATCGGGAGGAACGACAATGAAAGACTTACAACAACAAGCAAACGAAAAACGAATTAATTTGAAAAACGCCTGCGCAGCATTGGCACTAGGAGCATTACTCATGGTCGGACTTCAACAAGCTCAGGCACGTTCCGATTTCAACAACTGGCAACCGGCAATTGGTGCCCTGAATCAAGAGCAAGACTATCTAAATGCGCGGATGAATCGAGATTACAAAAAGGGTTTGATCGATTGGGACGAAATGGCACAGATGCGAAGAGACCTCGATGGAATTCAATGCCAGGCTGACGAGTTTCGAATGGACCACAACGGTCTGGGCACGCACGATGTCAATTGCGTATTGAACAAGTTGAACAGATTCGAACAGAACCTCGATCGCGCCGAAAAGGACAAAGCGCCACAAATACTCATCGTGTTCAGAAAGTAATTCACCCGGAAGTGCATTGAATCGAACGATGAATAGACAATAGCTTTTTTACGAGAGCGACTAAACAGACGATCGCCCCGACTGAATCGGCAGTTCCATCGGGGCGATTGTCTTTTGTCAGCTCGTCTTTTGTCAGTTCGCAACAGATTTCGAAAAACAGTTCGTGAAACATTTTCTTGACAAGCAAATCTGCCCACCTTTACCAGACTTGTCTTGTCAGTTGGAACCGATTGGAAGTTAAGATGCTATCTTGTTCAGACTATTCGAATAGCTGAGGATATATACATGACAGTCAAACCAATCCCCGATGGATTCCACGCCGTCACACCCTTTTTGGTTGTGAAAGATGTAGCCGCACAAATCGATTTCCTCGAGAAGGCATTCGATGCAGTGGTACTAGAACGCATCGATACACCTGCAGGAACAGTGCACGCTGAAATAAAGATTCGCGATTCCATCATTATGATGGGTCAGGCGCGTGGTGAGTGCGAACCTATGCCTATGATGTTCTACCTTTATGTAGAAGATGCAGACAAAGCATTCGAGAAAGCACGCGATGCAGGCGGTTCCGTACTACAAGAGCCGCAAGATCAGTTCTACGGTGACAGATCTGGCGCAGTGATGGATAGCAACGACAACCAATGGTACTTAGCGTCTCGAAAGGAAAATATCTCCTCCGAAGAGCTGGCAAAACGCGCTCTTGAGATGCAAAAGGAAAAAACCGCAAAATAGCGGACGGTTAATTGTGATTGGCTCGGGCTCGGAGGGTGGTGCATTTTGCCTTCCGTTTAGTTTTTAGATCGAGCATTATTTCTGCATACAGCACCGCCGAGCTTGCAAGAACCAGCTTCAGGCTAAACGAATCCTCTCTTGCCGAGCCGCTAAAAACGGCGCAGATTGGGCAAGACACCAACTGCTGGGTGATTTGGAGCCACTATTCGGGTATACAAGGTACACGATGGTCACAGTTTCCGTTTAGTCTGGAAGAGGCTGTCCAGATCCATCTACCATCTCTATACCTCTGCGCGCAGGATCCGTTTTTATGGCTTTAGATGCGAACTATCAAGGTTCTGGGGAAAACTTCTCCAATATTCCGGTCACGTTTAGCGACGTTTTTTCGGAAAGCGATACCACAAGCAATCAGACCGACAACGCACGACCGACAACAGATACAAGGACTTCTCCCTTATTTGCGTCCGTGGAAACCGGCTCCGGAACTAACACAGGATTGTTTCCCAGTGCGGAGAGCCTGCTAGGAACAGATGGCAACTTTGGTGCGGATGAATCGACGACTTTGGCTGCAACTTATAGAGACCAGCCTGCGCCAACTGGAGACACGCCAACGCCTCCCTCAGATACAGCGCCAAGAAGATCGGAATCTCCAATTACCGACCAGGCGATGCAAGAACTGGCACAGCGCTTTGGAATCAGCCCGGAGGTTCTGAAGACTGTTAAACAGCTGGCAGAGCAGTTCGGTCTCGGTCAGCATTTCACCGCTGAAAACGTGCAAAAGTTTCTGGAGGTTGCTCAACAACAGGGTCTCACACAGTACATGACCCCCGAGAATCTAGAGATGGCGCGAACTCATGCAGAATCGATGATTCAGCAACATGGCGGAATCGGAGAGATCGTAGCAAGAGCAAGGGAAAATCCAGAAGCTGCTCTCAATATGATCACGTCGATGTTGCCTGACCAAGTTAGAGGACAGGCTACTGCATTAGTGCAAGGCTTGATGAACAGGTTCCGACCGGGATCGGGACCGGGACCGACTCCGAATCCAAATCCAAATCCCAATCCTCGATAGGATCTCGAATAAGCATTCCGTTCAGATGAACAGTGGTATCACGCGAGACTGATCCGCGCTAACGAAAGCTTTGTTCGTCATTCAAAAAAGTGCGCGTTAGTCTGTACCATCAGCAGTTCTCCCGACCTCTGTTCGTGCAATTGCATTCCCAGCAATAATTGAAACGAAAATCGTGTCCCTAATACATTCGAACAGCTATATTACTCGCTATTAATGCCCGTTTCGAGACCAATTTCCTAATCTCCCCAGACAACGGTCTTTAGCACATCGTGAAACTGCTTCGAGAATTTTTTGAACAGCTCCTGATCGGGAGCGTGAATCATAAACTCCTCTACTACGTCGAAAGCAGCTCCACTGCAATAGAAAATACCGGCAAAGAGATTGCCGCTTTGAAATTTGCCTTCCACAAATAACACTGTTCTACCTTTGATCGAACGTATCTCAGCAAAATGTAAATCGAAAACCGGCTGCCTGACTGAAGAGAGGTGAGCCGCAGAACGAGACGAAAGTGATGACGCCAGGAAAGTGTACTGATTGTCTCCGGCAGTCTCGTAGCCCATCACAACCTGAAGATCGCGAATTTCCCTTGGAGTCAGTTTATGCGCATTACCCGACTTTGTTTCAAGGACTTCTTTGAAGGCTCTTGCAGACTCTCGATCGAGGAAGTTACCCCTGTTTGAAAAAGTCATCTCGACCTTCGGATTGGACTGCAACATAAAAGTTCGAGTCCAGCCATCTTCGAACGGATCCAACGCTCTGGGAAGCTCGAACCAGCCATTGGGGATGGTGGCTTTTTTAATGACACCGAGATTAGTTACTTCCGGCATTCAGGCACCCTCAGATTCCACATCTTAAGTTACCAACACCGGTCTAACAGGAGCCGGACTCGCGCCTGGAAGTGGCGGGGAGAGAAGTCTGTATTGACTGCCTGGCTCCAGTTCATCAAGACAGAGATTGACTAGGTATGAGAATCCAACAATCCCCGAATAAGGAGTTGAACTCAGACCTGGCATGTCGATTCCGACTAACTTCACGCCTGCCTCTGTCAAATAACCTATCGCATCCGTGCTAAAGTATCGCCCCTTTTCTCCTTCACTGGCCCGCGTTCTGAACAAAAAGCGAGTAGAACGAAAACTATCGTCGCCATAGAGATCTCGCAGTTTTTTTTGCTCGACTTCAATGGTTTTGAAGGACTCGATCAGTTCATCGCGGGTGATATCGCCACCAACTGAGGATTCCATGCTGATCACAGTGCATTCTCCGACAAAATCTGAAAGCCGGTCGGGAAAGGCGTAAGCCAAAGGTCCTTTTTCACCTTCGCGAAAGGAGGGGCTGAGGTCCAAAACATATTCGAATTCGAGTGTCATAACCTTGTCATTTTAATCTGAGTCGGTTGCAAAGAATGCACTTCGACTATAGATTAGTTCCTCGCCATTCGTGAGGTTTCAACATTGTTATCGGCAGTCCGAACGAAAATCCCGAGTGCAACCCTCAAGCATTCATAGCGATGAGCACCGGTCGGCAAGGCATTGGTCCTGTTCTTAACGCGCCGATGGGGAAGGCGCAAAGGTAATAGGGACGGTTGCATTGAACGTTTCGGAGATCTAGCTTGACAAGCCATGTCAGGTCGCCTTCCTGCATTAGCGGTTCGATCACTGTAACAGTGTCATCGTTTGCTATCGCCGGAGACTCGACTCCAACCAGCCTGACGCCCACTGAGCGCAGATAAAGCACTGCATCAAGAGACAGATACGTTTCCCTGGATGGTTCCGGGCGGCGCAAAAGGAGACAGGGCGGGGGCATCGGAGGTGGCATCATGCGTTGCGGTGCGGGGTCGGCCATGTAAATGCTACGGCTCCACTCATTCACAGGCTCGAGGATGTGCTTGGCTTCCAGCTCTGCCTCCGGTGCCAAAATCTCAAGAACCATCGCGAAGCCATGGTATCCATCGAGGGTGTAAAGGGCAGAACCGATCCCGCTTTCGAGCTCCGCCAGCTCCTCTGGACTGACCTCAACCAGATCCGGGTGCAGCCTGCTTCGGTCTTTGAGTTGCCGATACTGAACGGTCGAATTCGAGAAGGGCGGCGCGCTCGGCACGTAATCAATGCCACTTTGAAAACGGGCGATGTCGTGAATGTCGGTGAAGTCAATCGGCATAGAGTGGGAGTGCGGGCAAAGCGGCCAGCATTTTTAGTGGCAGTTGGTTCCAAACGAAGCCAGCCTAACACACCGGCTCAAGCGAATTCTTTAGAAACGGCGCAATATCAAAAGCACAGTAAAAGATTTATCCTGACTTGTGATATTGAGTAAACCCGGCTTCCAAGGTTCATAAACACGCAGCTTCTGAGCGTTTATCAGAACGCAGCCCTATGGCGTAAGATGAATTTTGACGCACTCAGCGTAATTTCCTCTTGGTTTTCAAGAGGATCTGGCCAATAATATCTAAAAGATCTGGGAAAAATAGATCTTAGTTTGTCATTCTTACCTGGTGGCGGATTTGTCCGACTCAAATCGAGAAAAAGATCAGCTCCCTCCGCCCGAGGAAGACGTTTCGTCAACTGCCGATTTGCTCCTGTCTGCCGATTCAGAGAAAGATACGCCCGACAGGAATGGCGACGCAGATTCCGACGACAGTTCAGATACTAAAACCGAAACAAACGGCAACGGAAGCGGCAACGGAGATACGGGTGGCTCAGAGGATGCAATTGCGGAGGCGCTACGCCTTTATGGAGAAAATTCCCTGAAGCTAAGACCATCGGACTTGCCTCCCAGAACGGTTGAGGTCTCGTCGGATGGAACTTCCAAAACGCATCAACACGAACAGTTTGGAGAGATAACTCAGACTTCGTATAACTCAGGACGCGTCGATACAACCTTCCAAAATCATCCGGATTTTCGATCAATATCGTTTGTGCCTGGTGAAAATCCATCTGCTGAATTAAGTCAGAACCTGGACACATTTTCTAGAACCAGAGCAGGACTGCAGATTGGCAAGCCTGTGACCTTCAAACCTGGTGACCCGAACAACAACCCGGAAATCCAAAAGTTCTTTCTGGAGCACCCGGAGTTTCAATCACTTACCCTCGAACGAGGGAACGATCCGCAAAGCGACAAACCGCCAAAGGTGACGCTGGATAAAAACAACATGGGACCTGCCATCATGGGCGGTACCGATGGGGAAGGAAGCAGATGGCAGCTCCTCTCCAATGGGAACGTAGAAAAGGTCCTCACTAACTCGGCAGACGGCGCCAATAGCGTAGTTCTCTTCCGTCCTGATGACCCGGAGGGGAGAACAAACCAGTTTCGCTACGATGACCGATACGAAACCTACCACCGAACAGGGGAAAAGCGAGTTGACCCGCGAATCTCGGGTGGCTCACCTGTTATAGATGCTTCTCCGGGAACGTCGGACGGAAGCAATGGTCCGCAGTCGCCGGCATATGTTCGCCCATCCGCGCGTGGTGCAATCGTACCTGGTGGCGGCGATGGAATTGTGGCAACTCCCATAGCTCCCGTGGCAACAGGCTATACAGTTCCCGCAGCCGATTCCGAGCAATTGGATTTCGCACCGGGCGGCGATCCCGATCTCGACCCAACTCAATACGAGTACGTCAATTTCGTTGCAGATGATGATGGCGATGAAGGTGCCGAAGGCGACGAAGTCGATGAAGTCGACGAAGTTGATCAAGTTGATGAAATTGACGAAGTCGACGAAGTTGATGAAGTCGACGAAGTTGATGAAGTCGACGAAGTTGATGAAGTCGACGAAGTTGACGAAGTCGACGAAGTTGACGAAGTCGACGAAGTTGACGAAGTTGACGAAGTCGACGAAGTTGACGAAGTCGACGAAGTTGATGAAGTCGACGAAGTTGATGAAGTTGATGAAGTCGACGCAGGCGACGACGACGCCGAGAATCCTCTCAAAACTAAGCGCGGCACACATGGCACACTAGGTCGCGCAGAACAAACCATCGATCCGCAAACCGGCAATGTTGTCACCACATTTCCGGACAGTGAATCATTAACCCAAATCACGCGCCGACCTGACGGAAGCTATGACTTCGAATTCGCCGATGGCTTTACCGGAGATATGGATGCCATCCGCAATCCCATCCTCGCCGGGCAGGACGAAGGCATAGTAATCGAAAGCGGCAACGGTCAAACCGTCAAACAGATGCCTGATGGACGCACAGTAACCGATTTCGCGCCACCACGGGCGGATGGACTGGTGCGAGAGACTCTCACGCCAGCAGCCATTAATGGCGGTATCGAACAAAGTTCTCGCAAATTTGTTGCCGGGCAACCACCAACAACGGCATGGAAAGAGACCGAATCACGCAAAGCAGATGGTAGCTTCGTCTCCTCTGAAATCACCGTTCTTTCGGGAAACAAACCGATCACGCAAACAAGAATGGCTGATGGGACTATAACTCATACGCCCGCGGACGCCAAGTACAGCGATAAGAACGCGGTAGTTGGCAGCTTTGTCACCCCAGGGCGTGAAACACGCACGCTGAGAGCGGACGGACGGATCGAAAGCACTTTCCATGCAACAGATCCCGAAGGGCGAAAGTCTGAAGTCAAGTTTCCGCCCAATCACCCAGGCGGTCTGACCCGCAAGGTCGAGTATGTGGATCCGGCCAAGCACGGTAACGTTCGTACTCAGGAAGAAGGCGTTCAAGATGGAGAAAGCTTCATCACGAGGAACTTCGATCCACCACAGAAGGGCGAAACTCGCCGAACTGAGTATCGTCAGGATCCAAACAGCACCGACTATGACAGAGCAGAGTCTGAGGGCAAGGATGAACGGGGTCCGTTTACCCGTGAAGAATGGCAGGGTCCGGAAGGCAAAGGTCGAGTCAAGCAAACAAGCTATGAAGACGGAAGAATAGTCACCGAATTTGGTGAGGGCCGAGTTGCTAGAGTTGAGCACAACCCACCCAATCCGCCCAAGTATTTCGATCGATCGGAACCGCCCAAAGAGCTGACCGACGTTAAACCAGAGGAGCTCGTCACACACCAGACAAAAGATTCAACTAGCTACGCCGATGGTACCACGGTCACTAAAGATGCGGCTGGGAAGGTAAGAGAAGTCCAATATCCGGCTAACGATCCCAAAGGTAGAATCTCGACAAAGTTTGATACGGGCAAATCCACTACTGAATATGCCGACCGGCGAGAGACTCAGTACTTAAAAGGATTCAACCCTGCCAGCAAAGATCTGCCTGAGGGCATAGACAAGGCCAATGTCGACAAGCTCCGCGGAGCGGCTCGAGTCGTAGAGCACAAAGATGGCAAAATAGACATAGAGTACGATCCCAACCTGCAAGCTGAGGGACAAGAACCCAATCTCGTCCGACGTTCAATCTTCCCTGGTCAAGGCACTGCGGGCACCAGTGCTGGAGACAACACATTTATAAAAGAAGAGCGCGAATATGCGACAGATGGTGACAACACCACGACGGAACGAGATGTGCGCAATGCCGATGGTAAGCTGCTCTTCACTGAAGGCGAACATCAATCCGGCGAAGACAGCACCAGCTTCCGGCGCTGGTCCCTGGAAAATGGACAAACGGCTGAGCAAACATACAACAACGATGGAACAGTCTCCACCAGGTTCGGAAAGCAGACGAATAGCACAGGCACTCTATCGGATCAATATCAGGAAATTCGTTTCGATCCGAAAACTGGTGCAGCCGAAGGTCGCAAGTGGGGCGAGCAGGCTTTCACAAAACTCGACGAACAAACAGCCAAGAAACCTATTACTGCTGAAACCGTGAATGGTATCACTACCACTATCGGTTTGGACGGCACGCGCACCAAAACAGGTGAAGACAGGCCGACAGTAACCGAGTTCCCGCCCAACGATCCACTCAAGCGCAAAGAAACAACTGTTTCTGACACTTCTACCGAGACGAAATTCACAGACGGAAGAAGGGAAATTGAGCACGACGAGCCAACGGAAGATGGCGTCAAAAAAGAGATTATCTATCCAGGGAACGATCCAAAGGGTCGCATTGCTCAACGGTTCTTCGAAGGTCGCGGAGATCTAAAAGAGGAGACCGAGTCCAAGAGCGAGAACGGTCACACCGTTATTGACCGCAAATTCGACGGCTCCGACGGACGCACGTTCGAACGCGAAACGCTGGATGGGGACAAGCGTATACACCTCGAGCGGGATGGAAAGGACGAACGCGGGCACTATCGCGAATCCATCAATGAAAAGGGCGAAAGACAGCGGCTCTGGGACGATGGACACTTCAGAATAAGCAACTCACAGGGCGAGAAGATTGCCGAGGGCGAATCCCGTCCCTTCAAGCAAGGAGAGAGTGAGGGCAGGGTACTTGTCGACAACGACACAGGCCGCGTGGTCGGAATGTCCTTCGATAAGGGACCGCGAACAGGTGAAAATTATTCATTCCGCTACGATAATCAAGGCAAAATAAACGAGGTCACCTTCAGCAAACCTGGCAGTGGCAACAACCCGGCTCAGGCAGGGATGATCACCAGAGGTGAGGACGGAGCATGGGAACCACCTGATACTGCCATTCCAGGCTTTGAAGCTCCGCGCGAAGGCGCCGAGCTGAAAGTCAACGCCAAAGGCGACATGATCCTCGACCATAAGGATGGCATCAGCGAAAAAATCACCGCCGACGGCAGCAAAATCAAACAAAACACGAATGACTACTCGCGTGAGAGAACTGAGAGCGGCCAGACCGTCAAAGAATACTGGGATGGATATGAGTGGCGCAAGGCAAAGAGTGCCAAAACCGAGGGTGGTGTCACTACCGTAGAGTTCGAAGCCGAGGGCGCGAAGCCGACCAAGATCGTCCGCGACGGTACCAACAATACGTTTAACGTTCAATTTGCAGACAACACTCGTTATGAGGCCAACTGGAAGGATCAGAGCCAGAAGTTCTTCGACAAGCAAGGAAAAGAGACTACTTACTTCAATACGGGGGAACGGGGCACCGACGGAAAACCCATCTGGCGACAGGGGGTGAAAGGAGAAGACGGGATTGTCGATTACGAGCCCAGACAGCCAGGCGACGAAAAACTTCCGACCCGAACCATGGTCAATCCGGAAACCGGCGAGATCACGGCCCTCTACAAATCCGGTGCCCAGATCACTCGCAACAAAGACCTGGGCATCGAGAAAATCAAATACCCCAACGGTCAGTCGTTTAGCGTTACCCGCAACAATGATGGCGAGATAAGCGAGTTTGTCGATAATGAGGGCGTCAAGTATACTCGTCGCGGCGACACGGCAGCTGGGCCTAACGGCGCAAAAATTCCTCGCTGGCAGATGGAGCGAAACGGAAAACCTGCCGGTACTTTCGAGGGCAACATCACCGTCAACGGTGCCACCATAGAGAAAGTCGGTGCCGACGGTAAATCTACTCTAGTCGAAGATAATGGTCGAATAACCAATAAAGAAGGAGACAAGGTTGTATCCATTCTGGATAAGTTCGGCCGCAATTGGATTCCCGAAAAACGAGAAGGCAAGGACGGCTGGAGCCTGGTCGGGGATGAGAAAGGCAGATTCGAAGGCGAACTGACTCTCCTGGATGATGGCAGAGTTGCGGTAAAGACAAAAGACGGCATTGTCACGCGCAACGCCGATCATTCAACTTCCAAGTTCGACGACAAGAAAGTCGAGACGGAGAGAGTCTACGACAACGGCGCGCGAATGAGCTTCGAAAACGGACGAATCAAGCAGACCGTCGATGTCAATAATGTGACGCGTGACTTCTCCTACATCGACACTCCAAACGGACCGGTCATGTCGAAGGTGACAGTGACCGAGCCTAACAAGGAACCTAGAGTCTCGGAGGCGCTTTTCCAGGATCCGACCACAAAACGTGTCAGTTTGCGTACCCTCAATCCTGGTGCTAGCCCAGATTCACAGGATGCAAAAGATTTTGGTGCTCCGGTTGTCTATAGCGCCGATGGAGGCTCGCGCAGAGAGTTTCCCGATGACAAGACAGTTAATCTGACAGACATACACGGCGGCTCGCGCACCGATGTCGGTGAACAGCGCTACGTGAAGGGCGAGATCAGAACACCCGCGGACAAGTCGAGCATCGTCGTCGAGAACGGACAGGTCAAACGAACCACTGACGGCTCAGGTCAGTTGACGCGAGACTACCTGGACTACATGACCCCACCTGGGGTGGCAAAGCAGATCAAAGAAACTCGCGCAGGAAAAGAGCAGACCTACAATCTGGTGACAAAGCAGGTCGGCGATCAGACGGTCGTAGAGCGCGATGCTCAGAATCGACCAATTTATGATGTCGGTGGCAAAAAAGTAGCTTACGATCCGCGCATGAAAGGTTTCGTCACCACCGTGGATGGTGTCGACCGCGTCGAGCAGTATAACGGCGAGACTGTTGTCATCGATAAAAGCGGCATACCTGCGGCATCCCTCAACGGACGGGGAGAGCTCACTCAAGTTGTTCAGAAGGACGCAGTCTACGACTTCCAGCCCAACCAACCTCCAGGCAAGGACCAGGTCTTCGTCACCGAAGCAGGCCCGCCGCCGACTCGCAAGCTAAGCGAAGAGAAGGTCGAGATGACCTTCAAGGGTGAAAAACGCCAGGTCTATCGCGAAGTCGTCGACGCAAACGCCACCGATCCAGCCAAGCGTTACGGGCGAGTGGTGGAATACAATCCGACCACAGGGACAAGAACCGTATACGAAGGTCTGGACGAGCAAGGCAAGCCGAAGTCCGCGATAGAGTCGAGAGTCGACGGCAGCAGATTGCATTCTACCTTCGACCAGGCGGGCACGCAAACAAAAGTCAAAGAGGAGATGCCCGACAAATCCGTCAAGTACTTCGAGGGCGGCAAGCTTGCCCGTCGAGAGTTCGAAGGCGGCGGCAAGAGCTTCTACGACAAAAATGAACGACCGGAGAGAACCGTCGATGCCGCAGGCAATGAGCGACGCTTCCAACGCAAAGAAGACGGACAGATCGAGAGTGTCTTCCTCAAGCGCAAAGGCGAGACGGTCGAGACGAAGGTGGAAGAGCGGCGCGGTAACGAGCTGGTCAACATAGCCAATGGCAACAGAGTTACCTACAACTTTGGTTTGGCGGCAAACATTCCGGAAGGCACCAGAGTGGAATCTCTCAAACCAGAAGGGACCACGCCGCGCGGAACGCTTATAGAACAACTGGACGGCACCCGAATAACCCAGAGAGAAGGACAACCACCAGTGCGTACGGGCGGTCTCGAAGCAGCCAGGCCTGCAAGTGAGACAGAACCAATAATATCGAGCGATCAAACTAAAGCGGCTGACGGCATCTTAGCTGATATCAAGAAAGCTGAAGGCGTTCTTGATGAAGCACTGACGAAACGACTGGAGACGCTGCTGCAGCAGGCGGAAGAAAATGGCAATCGAGGCGACCTCGAGAGCTATCTCGAAGACAACCTGGCCAGGAACTCTAAGTACAGGATCAGCTTCCAGGGCGGCGAAGATGGCGAAACCCGCACGGCGACTGTTAGTGCTATGGGACGAGCGAGCACCGCTCCTCCTTCACGTCCTTCGGACATCATTCCCGGCGGTGGCACCGTCGGTTCCGAGCCAGAATTGCTGGATGCCCTCGAAAGGGAAGACTTCACAACTGACGACACAGGGGAGCCCAGTTCGCTTGGCGATCCTACTAACCTGGACTTACAAAGGACGATGCTCGAGCAGCACGTCGCCAGCATCAAACATCTACCAGAACAAGTGGCGGCGGACTTTACTGCCGACCTGAGCACCTTTATCGACAATGCCAGGGAAAGAGGCATTCCAGAAGCGGAGATCGCTACGACCCTCTTCCATGCCAATCGGCTCATGACGGCAGGCGACGAAGATCTGACGCCTCCCTTGGACAGTACCGACACAGTCAGGACGGCGCTGGATCTAATTCATGATGCAGCTAGAACTTCCGAAATAAACAAGGGTGAAACCCAGAGTTGTGGTCCCACCAGTACCTTGGAGCAACTTCTCACGCAGAATCCCGCACTGGCAGCGAAGATTGCGGCCGACTCTCTGCTTAACGGAAAGTTTACTCACAACGGTCAAACGACTATCCTCGATCCCGTCAGCATGAAGGCTACTCGTCAAGCTAGAGATAGCATGTACGATCGCGGTCGAGCGCAAGAAATAGGTCTGCAGAACCAGTTTGGTCAGGTGATGACCCATGCTCTGAGCAACTATGCGCTGGAAAAAGACTACGAGCAGCGCACCGGCGAGCCCGCCACGGAGGCACTCTACACGCGTAGTCTGCCAGCCAAACAGAACAAGACTGGTGAGTCCGCCTATGTATTCAACAAGCAGACTGAACAGTTCGAGACCCGCATCAACACGACTGGCGTCGACACGGACATGCTTGCCGATCTCAACCAGTCATTCCTCGGTCGCAATAACGTCCTGGTCAACGGAGCCGTCGATGATCCGAACAGCCGTGCCGGCAAGTTCGTCGACGCGGAATCACTGAGATACGAGCTGGAGGAGGGTCTGACCGCCGGCTACGACATGACTCTGGTGATCAACGCCAATCACCCGGCATTCAGCCATGACGGCACCAGACTCGGTGGCGATACTTCGACTACGGCTTCCAATCAGGCGCGCGGTGATTGGCATGCAGTGACGGTCACAGGCGCAAAGGACATTGACGGAGTCAAGTATTACAAGGTCTCCGACAATCGCGGACGGGATGACAACCAAGTCAGCTATGACCGTTGGGTATCGAGCGAAGATCTCTTCAACGCCTCCCAGTTCAACAACCAGTTAAGCGATGGAGTCCGGCACGATACTTTCGTGGATGCGCAGCCCTGGCAGACACCTGACGTCGCTAGCGACGGAGATTTGCTTGTCAGAGTTGCTCAAGGCAGCGACGGTGAAACCGAAGTTCCCGAAGTCAAAAAACCGGAACTGATACCGCCACCACGGCTCTTACCGGACGTTCCGCCTCCTGCTGATGACCGCAGCACTGCCGACAGGGCGCGAGAAGCCTTTGGCGAGACTATTCCGGGTTATCCCCCGCCAGCTAACCCTCAGACACCGCAACAAGTAGCGCTAAAAACCCACGCGGACAAGTTTTTCAATGCCACCACCAATGAGGCGCGTGCTGACGCTCTGCGCGAACTGTCCTTGATGGCAGCCAGCGGTGATAACACAGCCAGGGATATGGTTCGCAATCTCTCGGTTGTTAGCGCCAAACTCGATTTGGCTCGCGCTGGTAAAGGACGAGGCGAAGAAGCCAATCAACTGCGAGATGTTGCTCTGGGAAGATTGGCAGAGCTCTCCACATCCAACCCTCAGGCACAAAAAGCGATAGATGACTGGGTGGCGA
>CAYTDR010000087.1:0-14196 GCA_964436185.1 uncultured Candidatus Obscuribacterales bacterium
CTTGGCGTTTTATGGTCCCGTCAGAAACAGTCGGCGTAGGTGGCTTTGAACCGGTCGAAATCCACTTTCGTTTCGAAGATAGTGCTCATTGGAAGCTTCCGAATTGTGTCCTCTGTCTGATGAATACGGGTCAGGTAAGAGTTCCAGTCCGGTGCCAGCTCATCTACACGCTTTTCGAAAGCAGCTTCAAATACGGTGGCATAATCACCGATCTCCCCACTTTCAGATAGGGTCAAATAACGCTGCAGTAGTCCTTTCTTCAGAAGAAATATTGCTGCAAGGCGTTCCTCTGATATGGATAGAGAGGGCCACTGCTCCCCGATGATCGACCGCAGATCCAGCTTTAGCAATCTGTTGGAGAGAGCATCGATTCTCCAAGGGTTTTGAGCGCCGAGTTCGAGATGAAGTTGATCGCCATCTCGATATCCATAAATTTTCTCAAAGATGCTAGGAATACCTTCCTTAGCCCATTCATCCATGAATGGAACCGGCTCCAAAACCTTGCGCATCAATTCATGGGCTAAAGTTCCGAAGCCTGAGTTCGCATAATAGAACACAGCATTGTAGCTGGGACTGTACCATCCGTTGAGTTCCGTAGTCCGGTTGTTAGCACGAGCAAATTGACGGAATTGCTCCGGGCTGGTCGAAACGAAAATGTGGACGTCCGAATCGAGTTTGAGTTTGTAGATGTTCCGATCGACATACTCGAGAAAGTCTGCAACATTGTCAGCCAGGGAGTTCGCTTTATCAGCGGGCATGTCCGTGCACAGAATGAATCTCGGTCGGGTGATTTTCTGTGAAAAACGCTTCTCGAGCTTCTTGCTGTCTGCCTCTTTACGATGCTTGATGACATGGAGTTTTCTGCCTGCTGCAATTGCCTTCGCCGCCGCTGCATTCTCCCCTGTCTCCCGATACGCCGCTGCTTTGATCAGGTAGAAGAACATCAAAGAACTGTTCGTTATTTGATTGGGCTTGTCCTTCGCGAGTTCGATCGCCCTGCTGATATCGGTCAGACAGCGATCAAACTCTCGTTTCCGCAGCCACACTTGAGCTCTATTCGATAAAGCCACGAAATTGAGCGGATCGGTATCGATAGCTCGATTGCAGTAATTCAACGAGAGGTCGAGCTTGCCATATCTAAAACACAGGTCGGCCATATTGGAAAGAGCGACCGTGTTGTCCGGTTCTTCGTTCAGGCATCGGCTGTAGTCTCGGCGGGCCTGATCGAAGTCGCCAGCTTGATGATAGATGAAACCCCGACCGAGATAGCACAAGGACTTGTCATGTCCGAGCTTCAGTGCTGACGAGTAGTCCTCGATCGCCTGGCGTCTCTTCTTGCGAAAAACCTGGCGATAGGCTCGACTGTAGTACGCTTTGCCAGAACGTGGATTCAGTCGGACTGCCGTGTTCAGATAGGACATGGATTGGTCGAACTGTTTGTTCTTCCAGCTCAATGTGGACAATAAGATGCAGATATCAAGTGAAAAGAAGTAGAGAATGCATAGAATAAGTAGAAATGCGGCTGGTAGCAATCGCAAAAGGTCTTTCAGTTTTGGTGACCTGAATCGCGACGGTGCTGGCATTCTCTTCTCTGGATTGGGCCTGGACTAATGCGAATATACCCTAGAATCGCATTTGTATGGGCGCCGATTGGAGATCAGAAGTTGCTGTTGGCTGGAAGCGAAGCCGACTGTCCCAGCCTTAGGAGAAATTCCAGCCCCATCAATCGGGAAATCCCGTGCGCATAAAGCCCAGTCGTTTGCTGATCTGACATAATATGTGGCTAATCGCTCGATCAGCTGTACACAACCACTTGAACGCTGTCGGGCCGAATGGCTAGGTTCGCTATATTAGAACGATGAGAAGAACAAATGTATCTATATCAAACAATCACCGGACCTGATGCCGCCGAATTTTGTGAGATCAACCTGAATTTGCCCTCGAACTTCAATCTCAACGCTGTTAGCCGAGTAGAGATTTTCAGCGCGAGCATTGCGGATGATGGCGAAGACTTCTGTGAGGTTCGCGTCATCGATTCAAGAAATGTTGTGCTTTGCGTGCGCCGATTGTTGGAGTTTAAGTCAGTGTCCTAGCGAGTTTCTTCGAAACGGGTGCAGACGGTCAATAGTCTGATGTCGCTTCTATGTAGTGCTAATCAGAATTTTCCAATGCGGCGGACTGGTATTAATAGGAGGCTGAAGCCCGAGCTTTAGATCCGATGCGCTTCAGCCTTGCGAAAACTGACAATCTACCGGCCTGTAATGGACATCTTCTTTATCTTGGGCACATCGTCTTGCATGTCAGGAAATAAGTTGCCTAAGTTTCCGCCCGATTTTGCGTACTGATCGTTGAGCCAACGCATCATTTTATTGATGTTGGAGGCATCATTCAAAAACGGCTGGCTGTCTGAAGCGGTCGAGCTGGGTTGGTAAGCATCGAGAAACAAGTTTGTCCCTGTTTCTTCCATTGGTGTCAAACTGCCACTGCTTGAATTTTCAATTGATACATCAAAATCATTCTCTGCCATAGTCGTTTCTCCCTTGGTTCCTGCCGAGGAGTATGAGGCGAAAAAATAGGATGTGAATGTGGATATTACGATGTCAAGAAGTGCGATTTGATCAACTTTATACCGGAAAACGAGTAACCTCAGGCGGTATCATGATTTTCGCATGCGATTGATATTAACCGTGATTGGATACATCTGGCGGATAATTTTCATGCGTCATTGGCGAGTTTGTTTCAGAGCTGTTGCTCGAGACTGCTTCAAAGGCTAATCGAACGCTCAGTTCTTTGTGGAGGCAATGGCTTCGTCCCTTGATGGCTGCTTGGGATGACGCACAGGCTCGACTTTGCCATGGCTGAACTCTCGTGCCTTGCACATGTCGAGCAGAGCTTCTTTCGACCTGTTCAATCCCTGGTTAGCTTGACTGCGGATGTTCCAGCTTTCGCCGCAGTTAGGAGAGTCAGCGAGCACCGTGTCGCAGTCTTTTATTGCCAATTCGTACTTTGCAAGAATAAGATATAAGCGAGCGCGCTCCCTATACAAGTAATTAGCTGGACCGCTATTGGGACGATGATACATGGTTTGTGGTATCGCTCGCGATGCCAGGTCGATAAGGCTTGAAAGGTCTTCCACAGCCTGTCGGTGGTTACCTAATTTAAAGTAACATTCCTTTCTCAGTTGCAGATCTGGTTCGATATTCGGATCAATTGCGATGGCTCCGGACAGGTCCATTGCTGCCTCTTTGTAGTTGTGAAGGTGCATATTGCATGTGCTTTTACAACGCAGAAGCTCGGCCCACATGTTATCACCACTGGAAGTGAGACTGATCAAGGTCGTATAGTCCTGTTTCGCCTCCTGATACCGACCCAATCCCATCAATAGATCAGCGCGCATGAGGATGGCGTCTCCTACTGTGTAGCTTCTAGAATGAACGTCTGACAGGAACTCTCTGACATGAGCTCTGTCTGCGCTACGCCCTTTATTGAAAGAGATCATTCTGATTGCCCTTTCTACAACGCCTAGTTTCGCCTGAAGAGCGATTGCTTTAGAGAGGTCAGCCAAAGCTTCTTTTTTGCGACCCTTCTCCAATAGTATTTCTGCGCGGCATTGGAGGACCGATATGCACTCGGGATCCAATTCGAGACACTTAGAATAGTCGGCCAGTGCCTCATCATTTTTCTTGAGTTTCCTTCGTAAATCCGCTCGCATCGCCAGAGCGTCGACGGTATTGAACCGACAGGAAATTGCGTTTTCTAAATCGCCGAATATTACCTTCATGTCAGAAGTTTTCGGCTCAAACTGACCGGATACTGGTTCCAGTTGTGTTAATGCACGCATGTAATATGCGGCACCACATCTGCCATCAGATTCGATAGCACGCGAGAAGTACGCGATAGCTTTATAATCGTCGACGCCACGATATCGAAGTGCCGTTCTAAAAGCCTCTCTCGCCCTTTTGTGCTTGCTAACGTCGCTGACATCGCAGTATCCTGCAAGTGCTAAACCGTCTTTAGAGAATGGTAGCGCATAGACGAGCTTTGCAGGTATTACGATGCGACCGTTTTTCCTATATCCAAAGGCACCACCATCTGAAAATGGCTTCGGCATGTGCGGATCGATAGGCTCAACAGTACTGCCTATCAGGAACGGAGATCCCTGACACACCGTCATGTGACCTTCTCGATCGATTGTGCCGGAGATTAGTTTCGGACCGGACGCTTTTCCTGACCACTTCGAGACGCTTGCCTTGCACTTCTCGAATGATGACGCGATCGCGAACTGAGGCTTGATGACGAATTGGTCATATCTGTTTATGTATCCGAACTGTTTGCAAGGTGTTTTACCTGTACCTTCAGTTTCAACCTCAACGGCGACAAGCCCTTCTGAGAATGACTGCACGCTCATGTACTTTGGTTTGATTGCTAATTTGCCGCTAGCATTGATAAAACCCCATTTTGAGCCAATCTTAACAGCAGCCAGTTCCTCCTTGAAAGACTGAGCAACATCAAAACGGGGCTCGATTACAAGTTTTCCTGCCTTGTTGATAAGCCCGAATTTAGAACCAACCTGAACTACTGCCAATCCCTCGGAAAAACTGTTGGCATAGTGGAACATCGGCTTAACTACCCAGTGCCCGTTCTTGCCGATGAACCCGACTCCATGAGCAGTCGATACCAGTGCCACTCCATCAGCAAAGCTCTCCGCATACAAGTAGCTCGGTGCAATGACCTCTCGTCCTTGATTATTGATGAATCCGTACTTCCGGCCAGATTTGCTTCGCACCGCCACCAGTGCCAAACCCTCGGAGAATGAGTCTACAATCTGGTAGTTCGGTTTGGTTACATAATTGCCTGTTGTGTTGATGTAACCGACTCTCAACCACGGACCATAGTCTGAGGAGTTGGTGCGTCCTTGCAGATACGGAACTCGTGACACGGCCTCCATATCACCACTCATCTGGGTGTAATTCAACTGCGACATCGCAGGGCCGGCGAAGAATAGAGCAACAAAGAAAAGCGATAGTAAGGAACCCAAAAACAAGCGGGGCCGATTAATCAAGTGAGAACACCTCGATCTGATCCGTAGAAATCTGAATCTGATTGTTTGCCAAGACGAATGATGGAGACGCCTCCATCGAATGTTTCATCTAACGCATGCTGACAAGATGACAGAGTTCGAATTCATTCACAACGGGGGAAACCCTGGTTGGCTTAAGGGAATTAGAGCGGTCGCCAGGCTTTCCTACAGCAGCAGTTATTTAATGAATTTTGCGAACTGGGTGGTATGAAGGATATCGTCGTGGAATAGATTTATGGTGGTTTGCGGAAGTATTACCAGGTAGAGCCAATTGAAAGTAGCATTCTCTCGGTGGCTGTTTTACACCAGATCTTCGGGTCAGTATCGCACCAGCAAGAAAGTAAACATGTTAGTTCAGCGTCTGAATTGTATTCTCCTTTTAGTTTTGCTTCTTCTCTCAGTGGATTGCAATCTCGCCTACGGTAAGGACGCCGATGCAACGGCTCCAGCAGCGGCGGAAGGTGGTGCGGATGCAATTTTTATCGACTTAGGCAAACTCGTTCGAGAGTATTATGCGAAGGCCGCGGTCACCTCGGATAAGGAGGGGGTGAAGTTCAAATACAAGGTCAAGAACGAAGTGAGCTTCTACGGCGGCAAGAAAAGTGTAGAGGTTCCTATTAGCGGCGGTATTCTTGGAGAGGTCACACTGGTTTCCGGCAAGTACGAGGGAAAGGATAAGGATCGGTTATCTTCTGAAGAACGTGAAGGCTTCCACTCTAAACTGGTCATTGCACCTTATTCAAGCAAGCGGAACGCACACCTGTTCGCGCAGCTGTTGTTTCCCGAAGACGTCGCGATTGAGTTCAAACAGAGGTTCAAGGAGCTGGTAAACAGCTTCCAGGATAAGGCGCCAGTCGAGAGCGACACGAAAGTTTCCGGAGGAGCGACGAGCGGAGACACCAGTACAGCCACCACTGTTCCAGGCAAAACAGAAGGCGGAACATCGACAATCGCAACATCAGGGGATGCAAAAAATGGTTCCACAGAACCTGAAACGCAAGTCGTAATCAATGAACCTGAGAATCAAAACGTTTCTGGTGGCGAACCGAAGCAAGAGATCGCTGTCCGGCAAGAGCTCAGTTCATATGGAATTTTGCTGGAAGCAGAGGTCGAGGGTGCACGCGCGGTGAAGTCCATAACTGCTGGAAGCAGGGCTGAAGGCTGGGGAATCAAACCGGGAGACATAATACGAAACACATCCGATCCATCGAAGTTACAAGTTGAGCGAAACGCGGAAAAATTTAAAGCCAACTTGAAAGTCGACAAAGCGATTTTTCAGGCTGTGAAGAAAATGGCTGGTCAATATTTTGGACGAGTTTCCGTTCCGACTGTGACACTTGGTGAGGGCGCCGCCGACAACGGACCAGGAACGCCGATGTGGACTCAATTCTATGTCTACCCTGATGGGTCCTTTGTCGGAAGGTACTCTGAAAGCCAGGGGTCATGCGACGGGCAACTAACCAACGCAAAAGTCATATCGCCTCAGGTTGTCTCCTTCAACTGGCGTGATAACTATGGAAAGGGACTTTTGATGCTCTCTTTCAGTAACGACTACAAGTCATTCAATGGATACTGGAATTTTAGTGAATGCAACGGCTTGGGAGGCTCGTCAACCATGAGAAAGTTCGGTCCTACAACAAGGAGCTTGAGGTGGTCCGGGGCTCGGCAAAAGTCGGCTGGCAAGGCTAAATAGGACCTGGATTTTCGCCACACGCGCGTCAGAACTTACGGACAACGTGTCGGATAATAGCGACTTTAGAAAAATCAAGGTGTGATCGAATGCGAAACGTCTTTTTGATAATGCTGTCCTTGGCTGCTATTGCTGTTCCGCCAGGTTTATGCGAACCTGAAGACACTTCTCCCAAAACTAACTCCGCTACAATTCAAAAGCGTTCCATCAACCTCGACACGGCCCTGTCTATTGCCCAGGTTGCTTTGAAAGCGGGACAGAAATTCGGGCATCCTATAGCGGTTACAGTCACAGACAACTCCGGACTCCCGCTGGTCATGCTAAAAGAAGACAATGCAACTGAACAAAACATCGATGGCTCTCGCCGTCGAGCGTGGACGGTAGTCACCATGAAAAGTTCGACGAAGAAGCTAGTAGCGCTTCAAAAGGCAGGCATGGCCGATGAGGGACTCTTGCCGTTCATCGAGAAAGCTCTTCTGCAAATGGGCGGAGTGCCATTGAAATCACATGGTGAAATTGTCGGAGGAGTCGGTGTGAGTGGCTGTCCTAAAGGAGCCGAAGATGATGCCATTGCAGAAGCTGCCGCCGCAGAATTTGCCAGACTGGACAACTAAATCTCGTTGTTCATTTGAGCCTGATTATTCTGCAAGGCCAGTGTCATTGAAGTCGCATCACTCTGACCTGTCTTACGAGACGAAACCAATTAGAGTCTCTTGATGATCTCTTCAATTTGTTTTCTATGAATTTCTTGATGAGGAGCAGCGAACATCAACCACTGTTTCGCGTTCAATTCTCCAAACCAGGGATGAGCGAACTTCAGTTGTGGAAAGTCATTGAGATTCAGCCCTGAAACAGACTCAATAAAGTCGTTTGAAGAGTTTTCATAGTCACCATAAATGGTGGCGGCATTCACATCTTTAGAAGGTTTTACGTCTGCTGTTGAAGCCGGTTTGTCCCTAACGATTTCTACTCCTTTAGAGAGACTAACGATCACATTTCGCATTCGTCCGTTTACGATTATCAGGTGTTCCATTGACATCGCAACGGACCAAAAGCGTGAGCTATCCTCAAGTCCTCGAAGGCGAGGCACAAGGCGTCGCTCATTTAACTCCGCCTTCGATAGGCCATTACATGCCTTCAAAATCTGCTTGGAGCCATTGGCAAACTCGTCGATCGCCGATTGTGGTGTGGCTGTCAGGAACCGAATTGGAAACAAAATGTAGTTAGCAATCGCCCATTCTAAGAATGGCAGACCGGCTCCCGGTTTTTCCAGTCTAGGTTCTTTCTCTTCAGTTTGAATCATGGTTCTCTCCCTTGTCCAACATTTTGATGTAACCGAGCACTGAAATCTCCGGCGCGAGCTGAAAATCGATTTCGCTATAGCGAGAGTAACCTCTGCGTTCGTACATCGCTTTAGCAACAGCCATTAGTCTGGTGGTATGCAGAGTAATGGCAGAACTTTTCTCGAGAACCGCTTGTTGTTCGCACGCGTCAATCAACCGAGCTGCGATGCCGTTATTTCTGTGGTTCGGCAAGATGGCGAGCAATCGCATTTCAGGATGTGGGTTGATGATTTTCTGACCAGCGTATTCTCTTTCGTAAGGCGGGCAGTACACGACTGAACCCAAAATCACATCGTCCTGGAGGGCTACGATCCGCAGCTGTGTCGGATCCGACATAATGAGACGACGGGTTGATTGTTCGTACTTTTTCCAATACTCGGTTCCCATCTTATCTGTGTACTCTGTGTTAGCGGCGACAGTCAGATCAGCTATTGCCGGCCACTCATCGTTCTGAGCCTGACGCAAAACAATCATCTTTAATGCCTCCCTTGGTTGGTTCGAGTTACTTGCAAAATGCAAGTGCTTTTAAAAGTGTACCGCGCAGTACTTGCAAATTGCAAGTGCCTGCTAGAATGATTACATGTCCAAGACCAGCAATCCTAAACCGCGCTCTGAGTGTGTATTTAGCAACGTCCTCGAGCTCTTCGGTGACAAGTGGACCCTTCTTGTCATCCGGGATCTGTTCTTTTTCAATAAACATGAGTTCAAGGAGTTTCTGTCCAGCCCCGAGTCAATTGCCACCAACATTTTGACCGACCGGTTGAAGCGATTGCTGGCTAATGGTGTCATCGCAGAACAAGTTCATCCGGAGAACAAATCGAGAAAACTTTACTTCCTCACTGAAAAGGGCAAGGCTTTATTGCCTATCCTTCTCTCAATGGCAAAGTGGGGTGCGGCATACATGCCGGAACTGGCGGCGATGGAGAACCTCTATCGCCGGCTCCAAGAGGATGAGGACAAGTTGTTATCTGATGTCACGGCGTCGATTACAGAGTGGGAGCGGCAGAACATCTGATGTTATGCCGAACATATTCTTGTCTTGATGATCAGGCAAGTTTGATTAGAACGCGATGTGCAATGACATAGAAATGTAATATCGCAAGTTTACGCTAAGCGACGGAATCAACACATTCCGCTTACCAAACCGCTATTCGCTGGACTTTATAAGGATCTACAAAGATGGCAGACAACATCCAAGATACATCCAAACCCATGGTTGCACCGCCAGGTTATATCGATGCAAGTGCAAATTCCTTATATCATGAGGTTCAAGATTCTCTAAGAGGCAATGATGAAACGTCCGATGAACGTATCGCTGATGACGTTCTCTCGGAGTATCGCCTTGGCACACTGGGATCTATCGCGACCAAACTCGAGAAGGATGGTGCCGAAGTCACCAGAGATGAGGATGGCGATGTCTCCGAGATTCAGTTCTCCGATGCATTTGGACGACAGGTCGACATCGACATTAGCGACTCAGGCGAAGTCACTGTCAACGGTAAAAACAGAGAGGAACTTCAGGAACAGGCAGCAAATGAAGTATTGGAGTCCTGTAGCCACAATCTCGATAGCAAGGTGAAAAGCGGCGAGCTGACCGCAGATGAAGCTTCAACTCTTAACTCCCTATATAGAGGAGTGTTGACCGGTGATTCCGAATTGACCTCTGCTGCGGCAAGAGAAATTCTTGGCGGAGATTCGAATAAGCTCCTCGCGCAAGCAAACAGAGACTTATCTTTGAGGCTGTCCGTCGAGACAGGTATTGGAGGTGAACAGGCTCTGGCGTTAACCCATAGGGTTGATCGTACACAACTGCAGTTCGCTGCCGACGGTTCCGTGAGATCCTACGAGACAGACGCGAATGGCACAGCCGACTACAATCAACGAGGCAAGTATGCAGCGACAGTAATGCATGATAACGCGGAGAGTGCCAGGGTTCTGGGCGGTCTTGCTGTCCAAGGCAAACAACTGGCGTTGGCGGGAAATGTGCTGTATATGGGGCATGATGCGCTCTTCAATAATAATGGACAGAATGCACAAACCAACATGGAATCCCTCCAGTCGCAGCTGAGTACATTGCCAGATGAACAGTTGAAGGACGTGGCTCAACTGCTGGAGCACGGTGATCAGTTGGTCTATCGGAATCCAACAGGAGGAAAGTATGGCCCCACAGACAATATGAACGTTGACTTCGAGCGAGACGAAGCTGGTAACATCACCAGCATTATGTTCGAAGGATGGCAGAACCAGGGAGATTCGCGCAGGTCGATCTCGGTTAACCTCTAGTACCATATTTGGTGGCAATCAGCACTTTGGTAGCTCAAAGCGTACTAGTCCGATGACTGTGGATAACGCAGCGAAAATTGGCGCCGCAAATAGTACTACTTTATCGTTGTTGAAGCGTTTTGCATAAATACGCAGAACGCTCTGCGCGTATGCGAAAACCGCATGTGCAGGCACTTATTGTAACCGGGGTGTAACGATGGCGCCGTAGATTGTTCATGACGACTCAATCAGGCGGGACCTGGAGGACAAAATGAGCATCATAGAACAACTACAATTTCAAGGCGATTCACAAGTGAACAATGAAAGCGACATCATTGCGAGTCTTGCGAGAGCAGCATATTCTAGTGACGATCAGACACAGTCGCCCAGAGATAACTCAAGTGCCACTAATGGTAGTTACACTGGCTTGATTGATCTTTCCAGCCTTCTCTCGGCTGCTGAAGGACGACGTTCAGGCGGCGATCGTTCTCCACAGCCAGTCCCGGGTATTGGATCGGCCTTGGACAATTTGAGCCGGAACCTGCGCGCTGAAGGTCAGAAGGCAGAAAATCAACTTCCATCAGATAAGGACGACGTCAACAAAACGTGGGAGAGGGCAAGGGAATCGTTTGACGCTGTCGAGAAGCTTCTTAACGCTGGTGATTTAGCTGGATTACACAAGACGTTGCAGAGTTTGAGGAAGGATGACCCCGCTGCGCTTCGTGCACTCGAGAAGCTGATCGTCGTTCGACTTGGGCTAAACATAAGCTCTTCGCCGGAAACTCTTACTGTTACGGTTCCTCCTCCAGCGTTTACCGCTGACTTTCCAAGTAAGAAGTATGAGCTTGATATAAAAGACGGAAAGGTCACTGGCGGCACTGTGTCGTTGGACGGACGTGTCAGGCAACAGGACGCCGTATCTGCAGAGGATGCAGCGAAAGCCATTTCTAAGAGTGCTACCGACGGGCGTAAAGGGAGGTCGGAGGACAAACAAGTTGCAGAAGAAGCGATGTTCCAGGCAATCGATCTAATCCAGGCGAATGATTTCGCTGGGCTAAATAAACTGGTTCGAGAGCTCCACGGTAAGGGGGACGCCCTCGGTCACCTTACAAAGCTTCTCTCAGATGAGTATGGCGTGACGCTTGGTCTTGGCAAAAACCAGTTGTCGGTTACGTTTACCCCTCCTGGAAGGGATCGGATCAGTACGAAGGTGACAATGCAATTTG
The DNA here is from genome assembly GCA_964436185.1 of uncultured Candidatus Obscuribacterales bacterium. Classification (GTDB taxonomy): domain Bacteria; phylum Cyanobacteriota; class Vampirovibrionia; order Obscuribacterales; family Obscuribacteraceae; genus CAYTDR01. The sequence continues at coordinate 11,602 of CAYTDR010000087.1, forward strand.
ATAAGGATGGCAAAATGACGGGCGGATCGGAAATCCAATTTGGTGGATTCACTGGTGGTTTCTATGAAGAGAAGCCTCTCAAGCCAGACGAAGCGAAACGTCAGTTCACAAAATTATTGACGAGTTCGGGCCTGCCATAAAGGCTTACTCGACATCCACTTTAATCTTTAGTTGAAGTTTTCTTCGAATACGCAACAGAGGGAAGTCTGAACAGACTTCCCTCTGATTAACTGTGATTACTGTTAGTTAGTTAGTTAGACAGTACGTCTCCTTCAACACGTGATTGAACACGGATGAATCTCTTCACGACGAATTCCGGATTAGTGAACGAAGCGTTGCCCGCCGGATTCCCACCGGTTACGTGGAAATCAGAGAAACTGGCATTCTGATTGACGTACACCATTCCAGTCAAATTGAATGAAACCGGTGTTCCAGCTTCTGCCATCTGCAGTGCGATTTGTTCCATGATTGCTGGATCTTTTGTGTAGGCACTGCAACTGATGGCACCGTGTTCGCGTGCACCAGCAGCGGCGAGTTCGATACTTTCGGCTGTATCTTTTGTAGGAACGATGAAGACGATCGGTCCGAACATCTCGCCTTTGATTAGGTCGCGTTTGTCGCTTCCGACTTCGATGATAATCGGGCTCTGTGTGCGCGCATCGGCAAATTCAGGATTGGCAATCGGCTTGCTTTCGAGAAGAATCTTGCCACCAAGTTCCGCTGCTTTCTTGACACGCTCTACCGTGTCCTTACTTTGAATAGCTCCGGCCACTGCGAAACCTGCTTTAGGATGTTCGACCAGGCCCTTTGTTGCTTCGACGATTGCGTTTTGGACGTCCGCCAGTGACTTGGTACCGTCTTTGGTTTTGATACCAGAGGCGGGGACATAGATGTTTTGGGGTGCGGTGCACATTTGTCCACTGTAGAGACTGATACTGAATGCAATGTTCTTTGCCATCGCTTCCAGGTCCTCAACACTGTCGATAATCACGCTATTGATGCCGGCTTTTTCGGTAAACACAATCTTGTTCGGCAGGCTTTCGATGTAGCTACCAAATTCGTTGCTTCCCGTGAAATCGATGATACGAATAGCCGGATTTTCAGCCAATTGCTTCGTAATCGGTTTGTCCGCTTTGTCGACGGCCAGTAATACCAGATTCGGATCAAATCCGTTTTCGCTCAGAACCTCTTGGATACTCGCAACTACAATAGCGATCGGATAGATTGCTTTCGGATGCGGTTTGACAATTACTGCATTTCCCGCAACCAAACTCGCATACAGACCGGGCAGCGTGTTCCAGGTCGGAAAAGTGCTGCAACCAATCGCTAGAGCGAGACCGCGGCCAATGTTCATGCCATACTTTTCTAGTTTCAAATTGAACTTGCCGGCGCTCTTTTCCCAGCTGATGTGATCGGGAAAGCGTGTAAGCTCATGTTATCCGAGAGCAATCGCTTCAAGGGCGCGGTCAGATGCGTGCGGTCCGCTCGCCTGGAAGCTCATCAAGTACGACTGTCCGGTCGTGTGCATTGTGGCAAACGCCAGCTCAAAAAAGTAATTCTTCAACCGGTACAAACTTTCAATCAGGATTCCGACCCGTGTCTTTGCATCCGTACGCTTCCAATCCGAACTGGCGGCTTCTGCAGCTTTTATATAGGCATCTGCATTGGAGAACGCTGGATAGCTGAGCGAAAGCGCTTTACTTGTGTACGGGCTTTCTTCATCACTTGTCAGCCAGGTGTCCGACCCCTGTTTCAGTCGCTCGAACTTGCCATCAAGCTGAGATTCGAATTTCTGCTTTTGGTCAGCCTCGGCGGTTTCACCGTAATCCTTCGGTGACGGCATCTCAGGGAAAGGCGAGTAGTGAAGACGCTTGTGCACCGCTTCCATTGCGTCTTTCAGCATGGACTCGTGTTTCTTGAAAAGACTGTCATTGGTCTTGACTGGCTTGAAAATTTGCATATTAAACTCCATCGAATGCCGCACTCATACTGTACGGCACTGGAGGAGAGAGTCTTGCAGAACCTAATGATAGATTTATAGTGCACTGCAACATGGGCACATGCCAGGCGCTAATGAGCTTGGCTCTTCGTTTTCCGAATAAATATCATAATAGTCACTGCATACGGTACTCTAATGCATCAATCTGAGGAGGCTTATTTATGGCTATTCATGCTCGGTTCCTTTCTGGAGTCCTTGTTTTCACAATTACTTTCTTGACATTGGTGTCTCCGAGAGCACTTGCTAGCCAATACAATCTTGACGATTTTGAGGTCACGGGCAAGGTGACAAACGTGACGGTCGGAAAAACCACTGGCGTGACGATGAAGATCACCAAAGAGGGCGAAGCGGGCTATCGAGCGGTTGGTAAGTATGACTCGAAGAAGTTGTTTGGCCGATTCAATGTTCCTGGCAAAATGCTCGAAGCTGATGATACGGGAAGCTGTCTCCAATTTAAGGGTGATATCGAGTTTGGTGGTAACGACGGATCAGGATGGCCTGAAGGAACGAAGTCGGATTATGTAATGAGCCTTTACTTCACGAAGAAAGAGGTAGTCGGCACGTATCATATTTCTCGTCTGGACGGCTTTGATTAC
>CAYTDR010000088.1:0-14190 GCA_964436185.1 uncultured Candidatus Obscuribacterales bacterium
TCGACTGAATATTTGCAGTGTTTCATGCTTGCCGGCGGTGAAGAATCAGATTATAGAATTGCCGTCCATATGTATGAGTGAAACTTCGAAACACTGGCCGCAGCGCTCATTTTATGAGTATGTTCCTGGGTAATACGAGCTGATGTTCGGGCGCAACACTTCCTGTGATCAAAAAGACAGATCTATAAAATGACGAACAGATCTGATGATCCCACAGCTCAGTAACTTTCGAATTATCAGATCAGGAGGGCGTTTCGGACTGATAATGGCTTTGCTTAAATGGGTCGGGAAAGGGCGAAGAATCGTGAGTGTATCCGATTGTAGAAGAATGAATTTTTCTTGGATGCTACCCGAAAAGCTCAAGCAATGCTAGGCTAGAGCTAGAGGCAAAGTTAGGATAGCTTAAATCGGTTCGAAACTGAATCAGCGGGTCATCGGCAGATCGGAGCCGGTAAGTTGCTGTACCGGCGTAAGCAACTCGACTATAACGGGACACAGGCACAGGTACGCGTTATGCAAGATGAGATTGACCTACGCTTGACGCAAGAAGAGCTGTTTCTCTTGCTCACGGGGGCAAGACTTTTCGATAAGCTCGTTGCGGGAGTGACAATTCATGCTGAAGAGCGAGATGAGTTAATCCGCGAAGTGATTCAGAAAATCTCAGACAAACTGAACACACAGATGGACTCAATGTCCAATGAGTTAGCCGAGGCGATCGTTGAATCTGTTCTTGGATGTGGCGAGCTTGATTCAGAGTTGGATGATCTTGAGCTTGCTTGTCTGGATTCTGATATGGAAGAGATCATTCTCAAAGAGTTCTTTCAGGAGCATCAGAGCCGTCAACTTCACATCGAAGGGTTGAGTTACAACTCGAAGACACCAGGAGATGGTGGTTCTATAGACGAGATCGATTACATTCAGGAATACCCATCCGCGAAGTGTAATAATTTCTCCGAGAAGCTCGACTACTATCAGAGATCCAGTCGTCAGCGCGATCAAGATAGTCAGCGCTTCGCTCGTCACGAGCAGTTCATGAGTGACGAAATATTCACTTATCCGATGTACGCCGTTCAAGATCGATTGCCGGTTCTGGAACGGGCGTTACTAAAGCACCGCGCGGTGAAGGCAAACTATTACAGCATCGCCAGAGAAACGGTCGATGCGCTGAGACTCAATCCACTCGTGCTTCTGCAAGAGGATGGAATGTGGCTTGTTGTCGCATATTGCCACGAGAAGGATGACATCTTTGTCTTTCGTGTTGATAGAATGAAGGACGTTTTTGAAACCAACCATACATTTGAAACTCCGCAGAACATCAACGAGCTTCGATGTAAAATGCTAGCAGCATACAAGTAACACCTTCTCAAAGTAGGACTTCCATATGCAGGATAGGATTGCGCTTGGCAGTGACCATGCGGGCTTCACCGCGAAGGAAGAGATCAAGAAATTTCTTGCCGACGAGGGGATCGAGTTCGAGGATCTGGGGACGCATTCGACTGACTCTTGCGATTATCCGGAATACGCACATAAAGTGGCGGTATCTGTTGCCGAGGGCCGGTTTCCTCGCGGCATCCTCTGTTGTGGCTCCGGAATTGGTGTGTCTATAGCCGCCAATAAAGTAAAAGGGATTCGCGCCGCTCTATGTCGAGATCCGGAAAGCGCCAAGCTCTCGCGCCAGCATAACGATGCAAATGTCTTGTGCATTGCTGCAAGAATGACGAGCGTGGATGAGTTGAAGGAGATACTCACCCAATGGCTGGGCACCGAATTCGAAGGCGGTCGGCACCAGACCAGAGTGGACAAAATTGAAGAGCCTCAAGTCGGCGATCCGCAAAGCTGGTATTCGATACATTGATGAATTGAATGTCTGCGTAGACCGAGTAGATGAAGCTGCGCTCTCTCACCAAATACAGTATCATCGCAGCCGATCGTCGATAAACCACATTCCGTTCCGTTCCGTTGGCTTCAGTAATGGCGCCAGCGATTTTTGTGTCCGTAAAATGTCCGAACTGCAATCCATAGTATAAGCACGAGAAAACAAGTGAGCGGATTTCCCGGAAATAATCTCCAGTCTCAAGAAGGAGGAGCGGATGTTTTTCCTGAATACATCAGGCTGACGAATCTCGAAGATATTGCAAGTTAAACATGGAAGACCCAAGGCAGCAAGGGCGTCGCTCAAAACGACGCCCTGCTACCGTAAAAGGAGAAATCAAAAGCAAAAAGTACTTAGCGAACTGCCAGCTCACGTTGTTTTTTGAGCGTTCTATGTTCTGTTCGTCTCCAAACCGCAAATGACTGAGGGATCAATTTTCCATTGTCATCATAAGCTGGCCCAATAAGCGTAGATGATGGCTGACGCGTTAACCAATCATATTCAAAACGACTCAGGCATTCGGCGAAACCCGGCAGCGCAAGCGCATCTTCAATGCTCACACAGTGCCTGTTCGCTCTTCCCTTTTCCAGCGCCATCGCAATGCATCCGGTTCGTCTCGTTCCATAACCGCTATCGATAATCTTCTGCTCAACGGCGTACGAGTTGCCTATAAGAGTATAACGTCGACCTGGCCACGCCTGGTTCATCTTGTATTGATTTAGATTGTCGGACGCGTAGTGCGCGCATTGTCTGTCGTTTGAATTTTCGTTTGTTTTCGTGCTCTCGCTCAAATTGCGAAGAAGCTTGGAAATCTCGTTGTCGTGACCAGGCATGTAAATATCCTCCCTGCAAGGAGTCTTGTTACCACAAAACTTATGTGGACGTTGTGGTTACTTTCCGTGTGTTCTCTTCTTTGATTTTTCCACCTTCCATTGGTTGGTAAACGCCTGGCGTGGTCAAATTAAGGCAGCGGAAACGCGCACAGGCTGAGGCTTTTTCTTTGTCAAGCCGCGAAACCAAGCCCTGGCCGATCAGGTAAAATTCAGTTGTGTTGCCCATAATACATATCCGTATATACTTCTGTTTGTTGCGTGTGTCTTCGCAGGCTGGCTTTGTCAGTTGCCCGTCAAAAGAAGTTGTCAGTCTGCACAATCCTGAGGTAGAGGCACCACGCGACTGCGCCAGCCCGGGACATGGCGCGCCTGCCGTTGCGAACTTATTTCATCGGGTATTCAATGCAAATCGTTATAGCTCCTTGCGCATATAAAGGATTCTATTCTCCGGTAGAGCTGGCAATCAGCATGGAACGTGCCGTTCGACAACATCTGCCAGGGGCGACTGTTGAACTTATTCCGCTGGCGGATGGCGGTGATGGCACGATTGATGCTCTCGAATGTTGTTTGCAGAAGAAAATTCGAAGCGGGTCTGATAGCCATGGTCTTTGGTTCGAAAAACATGAAAATATAGTTCTCGGTCCGGCTGATGAACAGGTTCGTGCATTTTGGCTCAGTGCTGGCGGGATAGAACGCGATTCATCCGGCGTGTTAGAACTGCGCGAAGAAGCGGCTCTGAAGGAAGAGGCTGCGACGGCGAGTCTCGAGAGCAGCACAGCAATCATCGAGCTGGCATCCGCCAGTGGTATTGCCCATCTGCGAGGGCGGCAGTTGGTTCCGCTCGATGCTCATACAAAGGGCGTCGGTGAGCTCATGGAAATGGCTCGACAATCAGGCCATAAAAGCATGATTCTCACAGTCGGGGGAAGTGCCTCTACCGACGGTGGTATTGGTATTCTCTCTAAACTCGGTGCCAGGTTTGCAGATAGGAACGGAGATGATGTGGTGTCAGGAGGACGAGGACTGGCAGAAATCGCCTCGATAGACTTGTCCGGATTGTCGAAATGGAAGAATGTGGACTTGCAGATCGCAACGGACGTCAATAGTCCACTGTTAGGGAATACTGGCGCCGCCAGAGTCTTCTCACCGCAGAAGGGTGCAACAGAGGCAGAGGTCGAATTTCTGGAAGTGGGGATGACGCATTTTGCCAACCTCATGGAAGAAACGTCCGGTTCGAAAGCAAGATTTATTGCCGGCTCCGGTGCGGCCGGTGGGGTGCCATTCGGGTTGGTTTGTGCCCTGGGTGCTTCAATCATCCCCGGATTTGGCTGGCTTTCCGAAGTGCTTTCACTGGAGACGAAGGTTGCTCGAGCGGACCTGGTCATCAGCGCGGAGGGAAGTCTGGACAGTCAATCTCTTGGGGGCAAAGCGCTGGGTGATTTGGCCAGGCTCTGCCAAAAATATGACACTCGATTTGGTATCGTCCCGGCGCTGTTGGACGAAACTATAAACTGGAATGATTTTGGAGTCGACTATGTCGTACCATCTGCAGGTCCAGGAAAAATTGCGCAACTTTGTGACGTGGAGTCGTCCGTTTGCCAGCTTCTCAATCAATATGTAGGGCGGTTCTCCAACTGAGAAGAGAGCGAGTAACGGTTAGTCGAACCTACACAGTGCGTTGAGAGCTCTAAATGAAATTGTCACAATTGATTGTCACCTTGCGCTACTGTAACCCAGCTCTGAGACGGCTTAGGCACTGTTCGCGACAGAGTTTTAATTGATGTTGGGCGACTCACTAAGTCACCAAGTTTGCACCATATGCAATTGCTCGAAGTAAATTCAATCAGCGCAGGAAAAGTTTTGTTGGATGCCGCATTCGCTTACGCGGAGGCGCTTTGCGGACTGCGGTGGAGATTGAGTAAGTTGGAATACCTGATTAAAATCGAATTGATTGTGCAAAAAGTCTTTTGTTTTGGATATTGCGCTACTCTTTGTTCACATTCTTTGTGCAAAATAAGCAAGTCGTGTGGAATCAATGTAGAAAATCTTCGTTGATCTATGTGACTGAAATCAGATCCTTTTGTGTCATAGATTAGTCACCGGTCTGCCCAGCCCGGTGCGGATCTCCTCGCTGTCGAATCGCACATTCTGTGCTGTTCAACGAGGAGAAAGGATGCATACCCATGGTGATTCGAGAAACTTCCGAGAGCAATAGCTCTCCCCTTACTAACTATTCGGAACTTGGAGCATTGTCGAGCGCCAGCCAGTTGCAAGGCGACTCTCAGCTCAATCAAAATGACGAAGATACCGAGCAACGGCATACAGAAATTCTGAATCTTAGTGATGAATATCTTGAGCTTCCATCTTCATTGTCGATATTAAACAAACCAATCTCCGAGACGGAAACAGGGGAGAAAACTGCCTGCACTGCCGGGGGCAGCTTGGAACTGAGTGCTAACTTTCCGCACCTAACCTTGTATTCTTTTGCTTCTGGAATTTCGGGCCGATCGGGGGGCACTAATCATGATTACATCGACATTGGCGAGTCGATTGAGTCGCTAATACCATCAGTCAGCAGTCTCGTCTCGACAGTCGATATCTCGCGGGCCCCGGATGGCGCGTTAACTACAGATGACAGTCCGACTAACAATGGCTCGCAGACTGTCGCCGAGCTTCAGACTATGCGAACAACACTTGATGGAGCACCAGCGAGTGATGCTGTGCGCACCAGTGACCGAGCGCGTAGTACCGATGGAGCGCCAGCGAGTGATGCGGCGCGAACTAATGACGGTGCGCGTACTAACGATGGAGCGCCAGCGAATGGTGACGTTCGGACCAATAATGGTGCGCGTACTAACGATGGAGCACCAGCGAATGGTGACGTGCGAACCAATGACAGAGCGCAAACTACTGACGGCACGCGGAGCGCTGCCACACAACCTTCTGTAACGAGACCTCGAACAAGGGAAGAGATTGCTACACTTCGTGCCGACCAACAAGAGTCCTTGTACTTGAAAATCAGAGACGGCTCTGTCGGTTCGGAGAAACTTGCTCCATCAAGAAAGCCTGGTTCCCCATTTGTCGTTGATACTGCAGGCCGTATCACGCAGTTTACTACTCCTCAAGGACTGACCTACAGCAATATACGATATGACTCGCACGGTCAGCCCCTTTCGATAACCACGCCCTGGGGTGATACACTTTCGAGGACTAACGCGCCCGACTCACAGGGATTCGCTAACTGGATGTGCACGAACAGGTTCGGACAGCGGGCCAAATATTTGGGAACCGATTCATCAGCATGGAAAGGAAAAGCCTTCTTCGATCATGAGGGATTCCACAACATGATCGACAGCGGCAAGTTCAAAGGATATCTCTATTCACGTTCTACAGATGGCAGTCTGGTCGTCACACGACCACAGCATGGCAAGCCCAATGAAATCGTGACCAGCGTCACCAGACCAGATCAATCTACTGCGACAAGAGTATCGTCAATTGCTGATGGGCAATTGCAGAGTGGGGCGCGAAGCGACAATCGACCAGCACCCAATCCGAATCCCACCAGACCGGCTGGAGATAATCCTACGCCACCACAGGCGGTACCTGGGACTGACAGTGTCCGACCACCTGCGGCAGGTCGACGCACTGATACTCCACCTCCGCGCTCTGACAGACCTGCTGCGCCGGGTTCTGACAGACCTGCTAAGCCAGGTTCCGACAAGAAGCCTTCGCAGGTAAGCCCCGAGGCCCGACAGGCAGCGCAGAAAATCGTCGATCAGCTGAGAGCTGCAGACAACCCGGTTCGTGATATCAACAATGCGCTGAAAAAATTAGACAATCTGGAGAGTGTGACGTTGACGCCTTTGAAGGGGCGGAGCGGCTTCCAGGTAGAGGCTCACCTGAAGAATGCGGTGCGAACCCAGCCTCCGAACATCTCTGTGCGTGGTTTTCGACCGAATGCGGGACGTATTGATGAAGACCTCAGTTTCACTTTTCGTCAAGAAAACGGGCAGACGATGATTGAAAACATTCAAGGTATGACAGGAAGCGTCACCTCGCGGCGAGGAGTAATTCGCCAGTCGATGACGAATGGTCTTACTTTGGGTCGGGATGCATATGGTCCGTATATGATCACCTCCGGCGCCGTTCAAATGCGGAGGAAAATGAGAGGTAGCTGTGTTGCATTGAGAGAGAGTGATTTCCCTCCGGGGAGTCCGACTAGAGACATGATGCACCGGCCAGAATCTCTTACGAAGATGAAGGATACCCTCCGACTGTTCCAGGGGACCGCCGACATGAAAGAGTTCAAGCTGACGAACAATGCCGATCGAACGGTTGATTTGAAGGGAATCTTCAAAGCCGAAAAGAAGATCCAACTCGATGAGGCGCGTCCGGAACTGGGATTTACCCTTGAATCGCTTGAGCTCGGCAAAGAGATGGCTGCACGAATCAAATCCTCTGAGGGATATGTTGCACTGGAGAACATCGACGGGATGACGGCGAATGTGGAGACCCTTTTAGGTAAGTCTAAATTGAAGCCGGTTAGGGCAGGTATTAGGACTGGCGCGGATGGCAAGACCACACTCGAATTAGAATTAGCAAATCCTTACTTCGGTAACGAGAATCTAAGCCTGAAGTATCCGTTGGCCAAACCTGGAGAGCAGCCTGAGACCGTCAAAGTTGACATCCCGTATGGCAAACTCCTCCAGGGCATACCTTCGCTGATTCCTAATCCGCTGCAGAAGAAATAAAGGCCTGTTGATCTGGCCGGACGCGTCACAATCCAGGAAAAATGTATCCAAGAGGACTCCGCTTTAATAGAGCCTGCAGGGTTGCCTACGCGTTTGCTAAGATTTCAAATTCTGCCGATTGCGTATTCAAAACTATTTAAAGAGGGAAAGAGATGGGTCTGGTTTTCTCCGTCGCCAATCCGGACGACGTGTTTGTTGAGTCCTATGCTCGAAAGGTTCGAGTTGCATTGGAGAAGCTCTTTAAGAAGCAGGTAGTTCTTGATTCTCAGGATGAGCCATATTATTCGACGGAACTTGGCTGGTCTGGTTGGGGACTGCTGCAGGAGCGTTCCTGCGACGTGCTGGGCGAGGATGCCTTGCCCGCGTTTCTCTCGATGGAAGCTTGGAACGGATGTTATGTTCCTTGCGAAATCAAGCCTCGCGCGGTGACAATCGAGGGCCAAGACACACCGCTGTCCATCGCATCGCTTGCCGCACTGACTGTTGAACTGGAAGCGATAGGTAAAGCCCTTAAGCTCGCGACCGACAATGAAGGTTTGGCGGAACTGGCAGAAAAATACAATGACGATGATTTCATTGAAGATGACATGGATGTGCAAACTTTTGTTCATTTGCTGTTAGCTGCTCGTGAAGCAAAAGATCGGCGCCAGGCACTCTGGATCGTGAAGTGAATCACGAACATCCGGCACTGTCAGCGGATGCCAGGCACTCGTTGTCGAAAACGCGTGGTAGCGCATCTGGTGACTGGCTACAGCGGTTACCCGGCATTTTGGCGGACTGCGAGAAGCAATGGAATCTAAAAATAGACTTTTCATTTCCAAATCTTTCCTACAACTATGTCGCCTGTGCCACCGCAGGAGATGGCGCCGAAGTGGTGCTCAAAGTATGTCCGACCGACGATTTTGAATTTCATACGGAAGTTGAGGCTCTAAGATTATTCTCCGGAAAAGGGGCAATAAAGCTACTGGAGTGGGACGTGAACTGGGGCGCCATGTTGCTGGAGCGCCTTAAACCTGGAGAACAACTGCAAGATATCACGGATGACGAGTCGGCTATTGGCATCGCATGTGATACTATGGAGAAACTTTGGATACCAGCGCCTGAGAGTAGATTGTTTCCTACTACTGCGGATTGGGCGAGTGGATTGGATCGACTTCGTCGAAGATATGATGGTGGCACCGGACCATTACCTGCGGTACTGGTAGATCGTTGCGAGCGGTTATTTGCAGAACTCCATTCCTCCGCATCCGAATCCGTTCTCTTGCACGGCGACTTGCATCCTGGCAACATCTTATCGTCTTCACGAGGCTGGGTGGCAATTGATCCGAAGGGACTGATTGGAGAGCGGGAGTATGAAGTCGGAGCGTGGATGCGTAACCCACTTCCGGAATTGTTGTTCTTCGATAATCCTCAGGTGTTCTTTGGCAAGCGGCTCGATCAGTTCTGCGAGCGTCTTTCCTTCGATCGTCAACGTCTGAGAGATTGGACCTTCGCGCAATCCGTGCTGTCAGCCTGGTGGCACATTGAAGACAGCGGCCACGGATGGGAACCCGCGATTCAGTTTGCTGAACTGGTGCTGAGCGTATGACAGTCGGTTAAACAAACTACTTACTCTTGCTGCCAGCAAGGAAGTCCTGCAGATCGGCAACTATACTGCTGGTCGATACGACTGCACCACTAGCAGCAGGAGTGCTGGGTACTGCGGCTTGAGCTGCACCAGGTCCTGGAGGCATGGGTTGGTTAGGTGAAAGAACAGGAAGTCCTTGCGGTGGTGCTTGAATTGCAAGTGTGGGCTTGAATCCGGCGCCATTGCTCAACGCTTGCTCCTGACCTCGGGCGAATGCCTGAGCTGGTGAGTCATTCGCAAACGACACAGACGGGCTCTGTCCCAAGTTGGTCGGTTGTCGCGTGAAGTCCTGACTGAAGTCGTAGGTGCTCGTGTGTTGAGCTTCTCCGCCCATCATGCTCTTGGTGCTCGGCAATTGAGAACCTGTACTATCAGCCGATGGCGCGGCTTCACCTGCCATCGAGTCAGCGCCCGTTGTTGGTGCGGTTGCTGGATCTACTTGCATACCCTGTGCGCCCATTGGCTGTCCGGCAGAACTAGCTACTCCGCCCGCTGGGTCTGTTCCACCAGGTAGATTCAGTTCTTGACCGGGGTGGATTAGACTCGGATTGGACCCAATCACGTCTTTGTTGAGATCATAGATTTGACCCCAGTCGCGACCAGCACCGAGATGGTCCCTGGAGATGTTCCATAGGTTGTCGCCAGGTTGGACTGTATAGTGAGAAAGTGTTGTGCTGCCCGAGTTGGCGATATCACCCATCTGTCCGGGAAGTTGAATGGTTGTGCCGGGATAGATCAGATCCGGGTTAGGACCAAGGATATTCTGATTGGCGTTATAAATGTCTTGCCATTTCAGACCGTCGCCGAAATGCTGTTTTGCAATGTTCCACAAGCAGTCTCCGGACTGAACTGTGTAACTTGATGGAGTACCATCGGTCGCTGCGGCGGCATCCGTGCTGCCACCAGCACCAGTGTCGACTTGATTGACGGTCGAGGCGTGCTTGGGTGTGTCGTATTGAACTTTTGGAGTATTGCGATGATGAACGTTATCGTGCACTTCGCTCTTCGGCGAATGGCTAGCCGAATGACTGTTCGATGAGTGGCTGTTCGATGAATGAGAAGCGGAGTGAGTTTGTGCGGACGCCATTTTGTGGGAGGCGGCGCTGGATGTGGTTCCGTGTGATGCTGCCGATGGTGTGTGGGCGGCGCTTTGAGCGTGGGATCCCGGTGATTGAGGCGTCATTTCATCGAGGCTGAGCTGCTTGGCTTTCAAACCAGTGATATCACCATTTCCGATGGACTCCGCCGGACCACCGACTGTGGGACGGAATGAGCTGCTAGGCTGATCCATCGCCAGCAAGTCTTGAGAGCCACCGAGACGATTGGAGACCGCGCCTGATGGACCGACGTCGAAACCAGAGCCTGTGTCGAGCGCCGGCTCTCCTGATCCGGCAGCGGATGCCGTATCGAATCCTGCATTGTTGGCGGCTGTACTGTTGAATTGCAGACCATCGCTGACTCTGCCGACTGCAGAAGTGCCTTCCAGTCCCATTTTCGGCGCGAACAGATTCTTACCGAAATTGGCCAGCGAGTTGTTTGTTCCCAAGCCGGCGGTCTGTCCAAAGGAGCTTACTCCGGAGCCAACGCCGGTTGTGGTTGGCACGGGTGTCTTGGTGGCCATCGACATGGTATTGAATCCGCTACCACCGATCTTATCGGAAAATAATCTAGTATTGTTGGCGATGTGACTTCCTGCGCTGCTCTCTGTCAGTCCGGGTCCGGAAAGGACGCCGCCATCGGCTCCTGCCCCGGCTGCTCCTGCAGATGCGCCGGAAGCGCCGCCCTCGTAAAGCGGTTTACCCAGGTCCATTCCACCGGATGCGTTGAGACCATTTCCGCCTAGCATGCCTATCTGCTCTTTGGGAAGTACTCCTGCCGCTGATTGTCCGAGAGAAAGGTTTAGTTTTGATGAAAGCATATCTGAGAACATCGGTTGCCCGAGTCCTGAAGCCATGCCATTGAGAATCGGTGCGTTAGCCGGCAAAAGGGAGAGGCTCATCGGCAGATGCTCGATGGTGCTGGAGAAAGCTGCTGCTGCGTGGGAGGCAAATAAGGCTGGATTGAAGAGATCTAAAGCTGATCCCATAAAGAAGTTATTGAAGAATTCAAAGAATGAGCTGATCAACCCGGAAGCGCCGGGGAGCCTCATAATCAATTGAACGAGTGGAGAGATCTCATTAGCGCCGGGTAAGGCCGCCAGGGCAGACGCATCTGCACCAGGGAGCATAGGCTGGGCCATTGCGGCTGCTTCTGCGCCGGATGGAGCCGGAGGAGCTACCAGGTCAAGACCGCCTAGAACTTTGGAGGCAGCAACGCCTCCATCCGGAGTTGGCTGGAACAAGTGCTGCTGTCCAACACTCATGTGGCCCTCAGATAGGTTCGGGGCGCTCCCTGACAGGGAGCTTGATGCATCAGCCAGTCCGGCTGTTTCTGAGGGTCTAAAATCCATAAGAGCGAGTTTCCATCCATCACACTTGAAAAGCTACACTTAATGTACATTCGGGCTAGACCGAAGTCAAAGGGTTACATGGGAGGATTCCCATCAATAGTGCGGTTTGGAATGGGATAATCACGCCCTTGGCATCCTTAAATCTATCTTCAGCGCTATATAAGTGCAAAAGGGTAAAATACCCTGACAATTCGGAACCGGATCCACTGGCCCGGCATATCTGCAAACTGAGAGGCTCAAAGATGAAATCCAGTAATCGTGCACCACTCTCCCTCGCCCTTGCGTTAGGAACTTCGCTGCTGGCGAGTTCTTTAACATTGGCAACACCTGCTTGGGCTCAGGAACAGTTAGCCGAAGTGCCAAAGGTGGAGCCGGCACAAGCAGCGCCTGCCACTCCGGCACCTCAAGCTCCCGCTGAGCCGGTATTCAATCTCGCTTCGCCTAGTCTCGGTTCTACCAGCAGCAGATACCGTTCTAATCCCGATGAATCGACCTGGGCCAGCTTCCTATCTGCGTTCCAGGCATATCTATCCGATTCGAGAGTGGCAAAATCTCCAGCCAGTGCCATTATTCAAAAGAATCCCGGACTTAAGGATTTAGGCGTGCAGGTCTTTGACGCCTCCGGCATGAGAGTCTGGTCATTCCCGGGCATCAGCTACTCCACTAAGTTGATTCTGCAATCGGCCTATGCTTCAGCTGCACCTGCTGCGACACCAGCCGATCCTGCCGCCGTTGTAAAACCGCAGGCCAGGGTTTCTACGCTGGAATATCCAAACTCGGTAAATATATCGGACGCTCAACTTGTCCATTCATATACGTCTGTGACAAAGATGGTGAAAGTAGGGAAACGCAAAGTTGTTCCTAAAACAGTCAAAGTTTCAGGACCACAGTTTCTAGTAGTTGCCGGGCAGGACAGAACCACATCTCTTATCTGGCTGAAAGCCTATAAACCTTATGGAGGAACCTGGGTGGCTACGGACTCGCCGTTCGCCAAGGTGCCGCCTTATTTCCTGAGGGATGTCTCCGGCAAGGCCACTTTCTCAGGCAGCAACATCGTCTTGAGCATCTCCGCCGCCTCCAAATCGGAAGGGGGATTGCCCAAACCTCGCTCAACGTCCTATCAGGTAGTGCTCAAGCTGGCCGGCGAGGCATACTCGCTGGCGGAACAGCCGGCAACAGATGCTCCTGTCTCAGTCATCTCTTATTTCATCAAATGTTTGCGTCAAGGGCAGGTGGAACTTGCCAAAGCCTGGCTCAAGGACACGAATCTCATCAACATTCCCAAGTACGCACACGTATTCGAGGGCGGGGATGGCTCTCCTTTCAAGCTCATCGCTATGACAACGCCGCCTGCTGGTGGACCTCGCTTTAGGTTGGTAACGAACAAAAAGCACGATCTGATTTTCGACTTGGGCAAGGATAAACAACGGTGGATTATCCGGGGAATTTTCATTGCTCCGTCAGATCCGCTGGCTAAAGAGCTGTCCGGAACTCTGGTCGGAATCGCAGTGGATCGGGGTCAGCCGAGTAATATCGCGGCTGGAGAACAGCAACCCGCCGCTGCCGCCAAGCAGCCCCAAACCGCTCCGGCACAGGAAACGGCCAATACTGGCATGTTACAGTGATTCGTTAATTCTGGTAGGCAGAACAAAGCGCCGGAACTTCTAAATTGCAATAATAATCGCTGGCTTCACCTCCTGTGAGCACGACTAATTTCCAAAAACTGGGAATATAACGTCTAGTGGGGCGTCTCCCAAGTCCAGGTTTTATTATTTTGCGTCAAACCCGAAGCAACCTCCCCCGTCAAGAGTTGGAAACAGACAAAGATGTCAAGCTAGACGACAACGGCTACTACGGTGCCACTCAGACGTTCTTGACCTATTCCTATCGCGAGAACTTGTTCGCCCAACTCGACAGACTAATCGAGTCAGGCAAGACTATCGACGGTTTGATCATCGACCTGATGCAAACAGGCTTCTCGTTGCCTATCGAGGCACTGGTGAAGTTCGCCCAATATGCAAAGAGGCTCTTGAAGGCTAACGGCGTCCTCCTTTTTGTCAAAGCAGATGGTGCTATCACACTCTCCAAGGACGACACTAGCGGCGGTTTGACGCTCAATGTGTATGACAGCCCATTTGGAATATTCGCTCGCCACCCGCTGCTCGCCGATTATGTTTGCGCCACAGTCTCAGGCATCGATCGCCGCCGCTTGCGAGGAGGCGGGAGCACGCTCGCCACGCACATTCTCTTTAATTCCATACCTGTTTTGACCGAAGGCGGACAAGCAGCCAAACGTGAATTTTCGCTGCCGGCTCCGCAGAACTGGGTCGTGCAGCTCATTGACGACTATGCGTCGGTGGAATCAATTGTCAGAACGCTGGAAGGAAGAAACCAACTGCCTTCCGACGAGACCCTGAGGATGCTTCAAGAGATGGAAGCGCAGGAGATCATTTATCCGATCTTCGCAAGAATCCAGTTCCTCTCCAACTGTTATCACAACCGAAAGAGATTCAGGCTTGGTCGTTATCTCGTGGCGGCGGGCATCTTGACCGAATCTCAGCTGCAAGAGCTTCTTGAAGCCCAGCAAGAAGAGGCCTGGGGGAGCAAATCCAAGACGTATCTGGGAGTTCTGGCTGTGCGTGCCGGCTATCTAAACA
>CAYTDR010000089.1:0-9705 GCA_964436185.1 uncultured Candidatus Obscuribacterales bacterium
GTGACGGACAGCCGGGCGCCGCAGGGCTTCGCGCCTCTGACCATCGGCTTGGCCGTGGCCCTGATCAATTGGGCCGGGATCCCGGTCACCAATCTCTCTGTCAACCCGGCGCGCAGCACCGCCACTGCCGTTTTTGCCGACGGCTGCCAGGCTTACGGCAATTGAGGGAACGTTCGAAAAGACGCCCTCCATGGCAGCAGCCACGGTGCCAGAGTAGAGAACTTCCGCTCCCAGATTGGCTCCGTTGTTAATTCCGGAGATAACCAATTCCGGGGGCTGTTCCAAAATGACGGAAATGGCCAACTTCACGCAGTCGCTGGGTGTACCGGTGGTCTTCCAGCAAGCTTTCATCTTGCCTTCCAATTGCACCTCCTCTACACGTAACGGTTTGTGTAGGGTGAGGGAATGGCCGGTCGCCGATCGCTCTCTGTCTGGCGCCACGACGAACACTTCATGCTCCGGCAACTCCGCCAGTTTCTGTGCTAAAACAAGTATCCCGGGGGCGAAAATGCCATCATCATTGGCAATCAGAATTCTCAATGCGATTCTCCACTCATAAACCTGTCTTCGTCAATACGTTCTTCTTTATCAGTTCTGGCTCTTGATTGTACACGGGCAGGGTGAAACAGGGCGGAGGTTGTTGCCAGACTGATATCAAGAAAGTACTATGCCAGAGGCAACGGTAAGTTGGACGCAGGTCGCATACTTTTGGTGATCAAATTTTTAATTGGAGTTCTTCATGATTGACTCGGTCTTCGAAAGAGCAGGAGAGGCTCTGCTCAACGTCGTTCAACGGGCGATGGGTGAGTGCCTGCACATGGGACATACCTATGTGTGTACCGAGCATCTTCTGGTGGCTCTTACTGCCGAGGACGACTCTGTTTCCAGCCAAGCTCTTTCCGCGATGAATATGGAAGAGGAGAATACCCGCACCGAAGTGGAGCGCCTGTTCAAGGATGAGCCTGAATCCGAGCTTTTGTACACGGATCGACCTGATGTAGTCGAGTCCGGATTTCCTACGCCTGCAGTGCCGACTCAAACAGTTGAACAACCGATTGGATTCAGCGATCTGACTGTTCAGGCTCTTAACCGCGCATTCGACTATTCTCTTTTCTTCGGTCAGCCCGATATAGAGCCGATTCACCTTCTGTTGGGTCTGCTTGATCTTCCTAACGCCAGCGCTAAGAAAGTATTTGACGACATGGGCGCGAACCTCACTTTTTTGAGACGCCATGTCTTCTTGCTTATCTCTGCCGAGTTGAGCATGTATACCGACCTGCCAGGCTTGAGACATGCGGTGGTCGGCGGGATGAAGGAGCTCATCGACAGATTGTATGACTCGGTGCGAGGTCTATCGGCGCTCTCGAGCAGGAGCAAACTGCCAATTCAGTATCTGCCGGCAAGACAAGAGATAGTTCATAGAGTTTGCGTCGGCTATTTCGCTGATTTCCTCTGGACACAAGTTGCATTTCGACGCTATCTCCTCGAGGAGACGATGGAACTGCTCACCCGCAGAACTGGCGACCTTGACAAGGAGCTGACCGGTACCATTGTTTCTTCTGCTGCTCAGTTCATCCGCCAGGAAGTTCGAGGCGCGCTTGAATACATGCTCAGCAATGAGTACAGGCTCTTCGATCAGATGCTCGATGAAGCTGAGTATGACGAGATAGGCAACGTCATCGAAGAATTATGGTGGGCGCAGGGTGAAGAGATTGCGCTTCATGAGCTCTTTGCAGAAGCCCTTGACGATCACAGACGTCAGCAGATGCTCGGGCTGCAAAAGCGCCGCATCGAAATCTCGGAGCGGCTGGCCGCGCTGGAAGGCAAGCTGGAAGAGACCGTGCGCCAGTGTTTCGAGCGCCGCTCTGTGTCGTCGCGATAACGAGCGCTGCAGGGTGAGCCAGAAGCGATAACAAACACCACTTGTCAAATGCTTCAGTGATACCGTATTTAGCTGTTTCGGAGCAAAGCGATAAGCAGGGCTTATCACCGGCTCGGTCTCCGGACTATTTCACGATTTCTAATTGGAACGTCTTTGGTACGGAAAGCTTAGATTAGATGATGAAAGGGCATTTCACGCAGTGTGCACTGGCGAAACGGACCGGCATGTTTTCCAGATCGATCCCCTCTTTCAGGCTGGTTTTAAGTTGATTGCCGCATTTCGGACAACGGAGGTTTGTTTCTCCGGAAAGAATCTTATTGCTCAGCTCTTCGTAGACATCGCCGGATACTTCTTGCAGCTCAGGCAGCGAATAGTGTAACGGCTTATATTCAACCTCTTGGAGAATTACAGGCTCGACCCCCAGTGCTTTGGCAATTCGCTGTCGCTCAGGACTGGACAGCCATGTCTCGAGACCAGCTTCCAGGTCCTCTATTCGAGGATGTGGTAATGCCGTTTCACGGGCCAGATCCCGTACTGTCATGTTCCTGAACTCTCTGATCTGGTTAATGCGTGCTGAGAGGGTCGACGCCAGGTCGAGACTTCTTGGAAGGGGGCGTATTTTCTTTGCCATGCGTTTAAGATTCTTGGGCGAATATGAGTCTGCTGATTGTATCAAAATAGCCAGGTGTCCTGTTTTAATGAATGTTGCACCATCCTTCAACTGGCTGCTATACAAGACCTAGCGCAGCTCGTTTTTCAAAATGCATTAGATTTTCGATTGGATTGGCATAAGAGTCATATGATTTCGCAATTGCTCGGGGATTGGGGTCCTGGTCTCTGGCGTTCCACACCTGGCGCGCTGGCAATCTGACTCGGCAACGGAGTCAAACCTACGCTTGGCATTGACGGTGGCAGGGTTCCGCTGAGGTAACATGGTGGCTAATAACGAAACTGAAATCAAAGCAGAATCAGAAAGCTCGACTGAGTCTAAATCCAGCGGATTTTACCTGGAAAGAAGAGCAGGCGGAGGGGCTTCGAGACAGGACTCCGCATCAGTCACTAAAGCGAAGAAAGCTACTCCCATCGCTGCTGAAGCGCTCATGGCGCAACTCGAGCGCTTGTGTCAACGTTTTAAAAAGGACAACAGCGAGTTCTGTATTGCATCTTTGCTCATTCCGGAATTCAAATCTTTGAAATCCACCAATCAGTGCGAGTTGGCCGAGTCCGTCGACAAAACGGCACTCCAGATCATGACTAGATATCTTCGAAATGACGATCGGATATGTATCGTTGCGCCTTCAAGATATCTTATTCTTATGCCTCTGACCGCGCGTCGAAACGGGGAGCGAGCGCTCGAGCGAATAGTTGATACCATCAGCCGAACCGCGGTCAGGCACAAATCAAAGTCCATTCGCCCAAGCCCAATCATCAAAATCGTCTCAGCCAGCGAGTTACGTTCGAACTCCGATTGGCTGGAGAACGAAACCTCCGAGGCCGTCCTTGCGCTCATCGGATATGCAACCGACCGTCAGGGAGAACTAGGTTCCGTTGACGATGCCTCCGATGTTTTAGAGCCGCTAGCATTTTCGGGATCGTTCGAGATCTGGCGAGATCGCTATGATGGTGCTGAAGGCTTAGAGAATCAATCGCGAACCATTCCGAGTGGAGATCAGCAATTCCAGGTGCATTGGTGTCCGGTTCGAGATCTCTGGGCCGATGGTGCCAGCCGTGATTTACGAGTAATCACTTGCAAGTCCGCGCGTGCTGATTTCTCCCGGAGGCTTCTTTCAAGATTGCGTTTGCTCCAAAGGCTCGATCATCCAGGACTATCCAGGCTTATCGACTTCTTTATTTCTTCAGATGGGCGAACCTATCTCGTCAATCTTCCCGTCGACGGTATCATATTAGAACCGCTTGATGATGGTGCAAAACCGGATGTGAAAACTCTTGAGATACTGTCTAATCGGGACGATCACTCGGTTTTAAGATGGTCGATTCAGATGTTAAGCTCCTTAGTCTCGCTTACCTCCTTGTCACCACCGCTGATACCGTCGTCATTTTTGAACATGAAAGTGCTGTTATCACCGCAGAACGGAACCACTGCGCCTGCGCGTGTAGTGCTTGCAGGCTACGACATGGAATACCTGACCGAGCCTTTCTTTGCCGTCTATCCGGAGGAAGCTGAATCCGTCACGAGAAAGCATTATCTGAGAGAAATGGCAGAGTTTCTTCTGTCATACCTTCCGTTTGCGGCTAGCGAAGATGAAGAAGTCGACAGAGATCTGCGCCATCTGCTGGAAGATTTGAAGAACAACTCGTCTCCACAAACGTCTCTGCTCAAGGTGCGGAACGCATTACGTGCGCTGGACAAATATCCGTTAAAAAACTCTTCCGGAGACGATTGATGCTTGTTTAGATGCGGCGACTAATCTGAATGTAGGGACGATGAGATTTTTTTCGCGTAGCGGCATGAATTAAGGATAAATGCTTTGAGTTTCACTGTCATTGGTATCATCAGGAACTCTACAGTTGATAGTATTGAGTTTGGCTCCTCGAATTAAGGACCGGTAGGCTCGTGCTTGACTTCACAAAACTCTCCCGACAGATCAACGATGTGAGTATCGATGCCATTAAGGAAATCGCTTATGCCGAGGCGGCTGAGCAGGCAGAACTAACCTTCGATCAAGTCAGGCAAGCGCCGGAACAGTTCACTGAGCGCTTGAAATTCAGCCAGCCATGGGTATTGTGGCCCGTTGCCATACCGTTGGAACCCTTTGGCACCACACATGAGTTGGTCAAGTCACCAGCGCAATTGACTGTCGTCGGCGTGGACGGCTCACAGATTTTGCCCAGCCAGCATGAAGTGCATAGTTGTTATGTACTCAACACCGGTTTGGTTTTGATTACCTATGGCGAACGCTTTCCACCGATAATGGAAAGTACCCCGCATCTCTTTCATCGTTCTGAGGATTTGTATCCGCTCATCGATCGAAGGCGAATTCACATTGACGAACTGTTCGTCTCGCTCGAACGAGCGGTGCTCGAGCTTGAAACCGTCGCGGCCTATGCGATTCATGCAACTGAACGAAACCATCCGGTAGTCGCCATGTTTGATGGTTCGTTGATACCCTTTTCACTGGAAAAAATGCCGGAAGGATATCAGGAGCATTTCATTAGCCGCATGGAATCCAGCTTAACGATGCTACGAGAGGCGGAGATTCCGCTTGTCGGCTACATTAGTCACAGCAGAAGTTCTGACGTGGTGAACATGTTGAGAACTAACGTGTGTCCTTACGACACTCCGGATTGCCGAAGCCATTGCGGCCTGCTCAATGAAGAGGAGTTTCCGTGCTCGCGCATATGGCCTTTATTAGATAGACATTTGTTCCGAAGATTGCCGGCTGGGCATAGGAGCTCGATTTGTCGCAGTTCCTCCATGGCGTCAAAAGGATACTCTACCGACAATCAAATCTGTTTTACATATATCAATACTGGTTTCGAGGTGGCAAGGGTGGAATTTCCCCAGTGGATGCTGCCCGGCAGTAGAACTCTGGAAGTAGCGCTGGCGACTGTTTTCAACCAAGCAGCCAAAGGCAAAGGCTATCCCATTGTTCTTTCTGAAGCCCATCACTTAGCAGTAATCACGAAAATAGATCGGGAACGATTTTTCGACATGATCGGCAGACACCTTGTAGGCATAGGCGTCAGCAGAGTCGAGACCAGTCCCAAAGAAACGAAAAAAAGAGCCGGTTTCGTATAACATTCACTTATAACACCAGCGAATATTCGCTCGATTGCTTGTAAAGTGGTGGTTTTTTCGGAAACGAATAACTAATGAGCCATACGAAATTCATAATGAATTCGACTCAGTTATCCAATCCACCACGTTAAAATCATGCCGCAAACCGTACATGGGCTTGCAAAAGCCGAGCATATACGAGCGATCGCGCTCTTCTCGAGCGGCTGGAAGATTCAGGAGCGTAGAGAGATTAGTAAGATGGACCTAACTGTTATCGAATCAGAGCGCCTTGTTCTCCGCCTGTGCCCGCCTGACGTGGAAGCAATTGTCGCCTACTACATGCGCAACAGGCGGCACTTGAGAGAGTTTACTCCTGTGCGAGAGGAGAACTATTACACGCTCTCTTACTGGAATGACCAACTTACTAAAAACATATCTGAGTTTGAAAACGGTCAGTCCGTTCGCCTTTTCATGCTGGAGAAGCCTGAATCGCAAACAGTCATCGGAGCTATCAATTTCTCGAATATTGTTCGCAATGCCGCACAGTTTGCACATCTCGGTTATGATCTCGACGAAAAAAAACAGGGCAAGGGCTATATGACCGAAGGGCTGAAAGGCGCAATCGCTTATGCTTTCAGCGATCTCAATCTCCATCGCATTAATGCAAACTACATGCCTACTAATGAGCGAAGCGGGAAAGTATTGCGACGCCTGGGGTTCGTGGTGGACGGGTATGCGCGCGACTATCTTCGCATCAATGGAGAGTGGCGCGATCATATAATGACTTCATTGACGAATCCTGCCTGGAAGGAAGGCTAAATTCGCTCCGGTAAACTTTGTTCAAATTTATTCAAATTGAAAAATCCCAAATCCCGCTGAGCGCGCTGTTCTTGATCCTTATGGAAACCTCAGGCGCACTCCAGGCATACGTGCAATGTCAGGAGTTGTCAAACGTGCTAGGATAGGCGCGCTTGCCAGTGAAGGAAACTTACTGGCGTTCTCTTGGAGGAGAGTGGTTATGGCATCCGATCAGATTGAACTCGTAGAAAAGTCCGGCGCAATTTCTGACATAGCCGACAAGGTTATGCGGCGGGAACGTTTGACAAGAGACGATGCGCTCCGCCTGTACTACCATGATGACCTCCTGTCCGTAGGCAGACTGGCTGAGTTCGCCCGCAGGCGCGCTGCCGGTGCGGACCGAGAACGCTATGTTTATTACATTCACAATATGCACCTTAACCCGACAAACTTCTGTGTCGAGACCTGCCGATTCTGCTCTTATGCAAATCCTGGAAGCGAGGGATATTCTTGGACCGTAGACCAGGCAATCGATCAAGCACGACGTGGTATTGAACTCGGTATCAGCGAAGTGCACATGGTTGGTGGATTGAATCCAATCTGCGATCTGAACTATTACGAAGACATCATCCGCGGTATCAAGAGAGAGTTTCCTCATGTGCATCTGAAAGCCATGACCGCTGTGGAAATCGAATATCTCGCCAACCTGGAGGGGATCACCTACGAGGAGACGCTCAAGCGCTTAGTTGCGGCCGGACTCGGCTCAATGCCAGGCGGCGGTGCGGAGATATTCGATGAAGAGGTCCGGCAGCGGATGGCTGTCTCTAAGACACCCGCGGCGACGTGGCTGGAAATCCACGGTATCGCTCACAAGCTTGGACTTAACACTACTGCCACGATGCTCACGGGCATCAGTGAAACAGTGGAGAACAAGGTCGATCATATGTTGCTGCTTCGGCAACAACAGGATGCATCGGGTGGTTTTATGTGCTTCATTCCCCTCAAGTGCTACTACGAAGGCACGAACATCAAGGATGAAGTTAAGGAGCCGACGCACGATGATCTTCTGCGTGATATCGCCGTATCACGCCTCTTGCTCGACAATTTCCCGCACATCAAAGCTTACTGGATTCAATTGGGCGTGACACTAGCACAGGTGGCATTGTCTTTCGGTGCCGATGATCTGGACGGCACGATTCTGGAAGAAAAGATCACCCATGCTGCCGGCGCCAAGACTCCTCTGCAGTTGGCCAAAGAGCGTATGGAAGAGTTGATCCTCAGTTCTGGGTACGTTCCGGTAGAACGAGACACCGTATACAATATCAAGCGCGTCATGACCGAGAGCCAGCCAGTGGAGGCTTCGATAGATGAGCGCCTGGCCGCACTCGTTAGTTAGGGCCTTATCTGCCAATCGAACCGAGTGTCTTTAGTCTTTTTCGGAGTCATCCCGACTCCGTCCAGGAGAAGCCATGAACGAAGATTGCAAGCTATGTTCTTCAGAACACAAGTCGAACTATGTTATTTACCAGGAAAACGGCTGGTTGGTTCGCCATAGCGAAGAAACCAACATCCTCGGCTACTTCGTCCTTCAACCGACCCGACACTTCTTAGATCTCTCCGAGGCGAACGAGCATGAGTGTGGGTCGTATGGATTTGTTCTTTCAGCGCTGATGAAATCCATCCGCCGGGTAACTGATTGCCACCGGATTTACACGTTCTCACTGGCAGAAGCGGTTCCTCATTACCATTTGCATGTGATACCAAAATCGCAGCAATTTCCGAGGTCTTATTCAGGTCGAGGAATCATGTCCTATCCGACCTTACCAGCAGCCAAAGAAGAGCTTGTCGAATTATTTTGCATACGAACCAGAAACGAGCTGAACAGACACATTCGAGAGTTGCAGGTCAGCGCTCGAGTCCATCCTCCATATGTTTGACAGTGCCCTCGATTTCGGTCCTTTTGCTACTGTCTTCATATCTTTGTAGAGTTATTGAAACAACTCGGGTTTTGCAAAAAAGCTGATCAGAGCTTGAAATTAGTAATCTAAAACAATTGCCAACTTATTAGCCGGGTTCTACAATGGACGTGCCTCAGGCATGGTTCTTGCCTCATGGCCACGGTGGCAATTTAGTATTAGTAGACTCGTCTTGTTTCACTACGGTTCGTTTCCGGCAATGATGTGTACCTGGCATGTTACGTAACGTAGGTTCGAACAGTTGATCATAGGATCATTACAACCAGTGGCTAACATAATTCCTTAACCAAGGGCGTCCCTGGCGAGATACACAGTCATCAAGAAGATGGAACGATAAATGGTATCAATTGTATCCTTCGATAAAAAAACTCGCGAACTTTCTAGTTTCTTTGCTGCCGTTACGTTAGTCCAGCAGCTATCTTTGCCGGTTGTGGCCCTGGGCCGAACAGCCGACAATAAACCACATGTAGTATCATCTGAAACGCAAATTGAAACGGAAAAACATTCCGAACCCTCTAACGCTAAAGTATTAGAGGGCGGCTCGCCGGAGCCGAAAAGCGTTTACTATCAAAACGCTGTTTCGTACACTTCTCAAAATTTGCGAAACCTGGACTCGAGTGAGCGATCTCCGTCCGCGACTGCGAAGAAGAAGATTGCTCAGACTTTACCAGAGGATTCCGCAAGAGATGCGAAGGAGCTTTCTGATATTGATGAGTTGACTAGAAAGATTCTACTCAAAGAGATCGAGCTGGAAAGATTCAACTTGCACTATACACAAGAGGTAGCTAAGCAAGGTCGCTGGAAAGGTTGGCGATATGGGGCCGTTGGGGAAATCAATGCCGCAACGGGTGTAGCTGGCAGCATCATTTCAATTTATGAGCGTGGCAAACATTTGCATCGTCCGCAAGGAGTTGTCAGAAGAGTGCAGGAGCAAGCAAACTTGGTCCCAATGTATGGTTCGATCATCGGCGCCACCGGCGCCGGAATTGAGCTGTCAATCAACCAGTGGCACGACCTGCAGGCCCGCCGAAAAGGGTTCGCTCCGAAAGCAGCTCATGAGAAGGTGAAGGCGATCAAAGCCGATATCGATGGAATGCAGGCAAGCAGAAATGCGCTGATCAAAGATGAGGAGAACCATCCAACACTTTCGTGTCGTGTACAAGTAGATCGGATTGAAGGCAAGATTCTGGAGGACCTGGAAAATCAAGGCTTACTGGAGTTTGCGCGTTTTCAAGTTCGCGCAAGAAAGTTGCTGGCGTTTCAGCAGACTCAATATTTGTTCGACATTAGTAAGAACGTCTTTAACGCGA
>CAYTDR010000089.1:9725-14134 GCA_964436185.1 uncultured Candidatus Obscuribacterales bacterium
TGGGATGATGTTCTTGGTATCTGGTGGCTTATATACTGTCGGTCCAATTGCCAGCCGCTTGGTAGCATTCGGCGTGGGCAAATACCATCAACAGAAGCTCCGGACAACTCTCGAAGAAGCAGAAGCTCAAGAAGTCGCGAAGCTCGAGTCGGATATGAATGAGCTCGATGCTGTCTGCAAGAGTAGCGGTACTCCCGCGGACGTACTTGAGCAGGCTATCGTCAGAGGCGAGCTTTATGGTCGACACAGCAAGGGATTTCAGGATGAGATTCAGCGATCCCAGAAGGCTAATGACGCGGCCAAGATGATTGCCACGCAAAACATCGCTTCTGGTATATATGTTGGCGGTAGCAAGATCGCATCCGGAGTACTGTTTACAGTCCCCGGTGCCAGGTTTGCCTACAACAATGGAAAGACTCTGAGGAGCTCTCGAGTAACCAACGATCTGTTGTTTACCTCCGGAGCAGTTGGTTTGCCGGCCAGTACTTACGCCATGCTCGACACTCTGAGAATTCAGGTGAAAGGCGAACTCAATCGACGCAAGCAGAAACGTGAGAATAGACTACCTTCGCAGCTAACGGCTGAGCGTCTGAAACAACTCGATGAGATGGAAAGCCGCTTGCTAAGCAAAAAATAGAGACCCGAGGGACAAGATTAATTGCACTCGTGCTCGGCGCGGTTGGAAATATTTGTACGGCTTCGGACACTGCATTCAGCCACGGTTACAGCAAAATTGACCGTGGTTGAAGCGTTCGTGTTTCTTGTTAAGGTAGAAGCTGAATTTAGCAGGATGTCTGGGGGAAGTTGCCCTTGTACTGAGCATGTTTTGCCATTTTCTGATGAGCTGATGCACCATTGGCAAGAACCAATTGTTCGTTGGTTGAACTATCGTATGCGTAATAACCTCATGCCCGTTATGGACTGGGTACCAATTGGTCACAAAGGACACATACATTGATATCAAACATGTGTGCGTTTCCCTTTACATGCAAATAGAAAACAATCCCTCGGATTCAAATTCGATGGATCAATCGGTTGATGATCAACCGGTTGATCACGTCTTATTGAACGACGATGAACTTGAAGTGCCTCCTCTGCGTACCGACAAGCCGGTCGTGCAGAACGAGAGTGTCCTAAAACGGACAGAGAACGCTTCCACTACCCCCAACCTTCCTGGACTCGATTTAGTTCCAGGGCGGTCGTCTAAGCGACTGAAAATTGATCAGTTGGGCTCTACCGGTCCTATGCCTTCACTTGAGCTCGTCGGCATAAGCCACGAGACGAGGCTTGGTTCACTTGCTAAACAGCCGAATCCCTACCTGGAGATAACCAGCCTCAACCCTGTTCTGGATGCAGATAAGCTTCTGAAGAGTTTGCCCGCAAAACTTCCTCAAGGAGAGAAAGGTACTACACTTCCTGGAGTCGCTCGTGACAATGCGGCACGGCCGCCAGCAGGCGATCCTCCTAGCCCCTCCGGCGATTCGAGCCTTCAACCCATGCGGAGATGGAAACTTGATCCAGCTTTTCATGATCACTTGCTGCAGTTTGATGTAAAACCACCATCGTCAGCGAGACCAAATGTAACTCCATCTCCGCTACGACCTGCTTCACCAGGAGACAGAAGGGACTTTTCGGTGCCACCATTAGTGGTACCAGTCGCTGTAGTTGCACCGACTGATACGGCGGCCACTCCTACCCGTTCTACCCGGCCAACTGAAACAATTCCTCCTCCTCGCAGCTCGACGCCAGCTGAAACGAGCCCTCCTGCAGCTACGGATCGAGCCACTACAACTCCCGGCAGAACAACGCCAGCTGAAACGACTCCTCCTGCGCCAACCGATCGAGCCACGACAACTCCCGGCCGAGCGACGCCAGCCACTGAAACGACTCCTCCTGCCGCTACGGATCGAGCCACGACAACTCCTGGCCGAACGACGCCAGCTGAAACGACTCCTCCTGCAGCAACCGATCGAGCCACGACAACTCCTGGCAGCTCGACGTCACCAACTGAAACGGCCCCTCTTCCTCGCAGATCCACGGCACCAACCGAATCTAATCCACCAGTCGTTGAACTCAGACCGGCTCCTTCAACAACAAGTTCTCCTGAAGTCCAAGGAGCTGGTACGCCACCGAGGATAGAGCCATTACCTGGTCAAACCAATCCACGCGACGTCGCCTCGGAAGCACAACCAACCCCAGGCGCTGAAGCAGGAAGCCGAATAGCTTCTCCCAGCGAAGTCAGATCGGCGGACAACGCCGGACGGTGGGTGAGAGATACTCAAGATGGTGCCTCTTCCTGGAGCTACCAGAGTGAAGCAGGCTCGCGACTCGCTAATCATCCGGATTTTCCCACCGAGAAAATCACCAATGTCGAAGGTCAAAGCGATGGCAGCGTCAAACTAACTCTCGCCAATGGGACCGTGGTTCGCACTCGCTCTGACGGTTCGAGATTGCATTATGCAGACGAAAAAACCTTCCAAGAAAATCATCCCCAGAAGATTATCAACTCCGACAACTCCTGGACAGAGCTTAAGTGGAAGGACGGCACAATCTCTCAACTGAAGCACTCCTCCGGCACAAACTTGTTCCAGGTCGCTCCAGATGTTTGGTCACCGAATCAGAACGCCAAGCGTGGTCAAGCCGGCCAAGTAACCATTGATGGTGCCACAGGCAGCCTTTCGCGAACCTACGCCGATGGACCGAACAAAGGGTTAAGGGAGGTATTCCGAACCAACGGTATAGTGGAATCGTATAAACCGGATGGTTCCATGTCTGTTGAGGTTGGGCTTCCTGACGGCAGACGCGCGCTGCTTTCCTTCAGCCAGCAGCTCAGTGCGGAACGCACCAGTCTAAGCCGACCGGATTCGATCAAGATTATGGACAGGAAAGGTAAAGACGTGATCTTTACCCGGCAAAAAGATGATCAATACAAAACCGGTGATTCGACAGTTCGTCGTCAGGTAACGTTCTCTCAAGATGGCAGCTTCTCGTTCGCGGAGTCCGACACTAATCTTACTCTCAGGATGGACGCAAATGGTCGGGCCGAGGTTTCTGGCAATGGTGATACGACTACTATTTTCCAAAACGGTCGGGTAGCCGGTTTTCGTTTTGGTGAGCACGAGGTCAGGATCACCAACAATACTGGTGCAGAACAAGCCCCAGAGGCTACCAGAGCCAGAGTCCAGGACGGCAAAGGTCGAGTCGCTCAGATTGAAGACGGGACATATGTTCGCGACGATCGGAATCGAGTGACGAGCACGGAATCCAGCGACGGAAAAGTTAAGCGCACCTTCAAATATGGTGACCCGAATAGCCCTGAGAAGGCTTCTGAGATCACCATCAATGGTACTACTTACAAATATCTTGGCGCTATCACCTCCGACGGTAAACCGTTAATGAAAAACGGACTGGAGATGGGAGGTTATGCGATGTACGACCAGCGGGGCAGCCTGACCGGTCATTGGTACGGCTATCGAGGTGTCAGTGCCAATGGAGTCTACACCGAGCATAATAACGAAACCAACGCCGAGGCCGTTTTTGGTGCCGGTGACAATAAGCTTACCGCGCAAGCAGCAAAACATCGCGAAGAGTCCGGTATTTGGTCTGACCTTCCAGGTTGGCGTCCACAGCCGAGGACCAACGTAACAGCAGAAGAACCAACAGAGATTCAACACGTCAACGAGAATCGACTTTGGAAAAAGGGCGCTGATGGTTCCTGGACTGCCACTGCCATTGATGCCAACAAGCCATATGAGCAGCCAAGTTCATTGGAAGCCGAGCTGCTTACAGCGAACCGGCTCTCAATGCCACAAAGATTTGCGCTCAGCCAGAGCGCCAGAGAGTTCGAGCGAAAAGCAAATCTCTCACCTGACGCCCAACGGCAGTATCTGGCCAATGTAAGATCACAACTGGCTAAAATCGATCCGGCATTCACAGGGACCTACGAGATCGATGCTGCCACTGGCGGGTTCACGAAGGTGATCGCCGACGGGCCAAGAAAGGGCGTTAGAGACGTCCACAGATACGAGGGTTTTCTGCAGAGCAACAACCCTGATGGTTCGATGGACGTAGTCCTTAACTACTCCGGTGGTGAAGCGGTGCGGCTTTCGTTCAAAGAAGGTTTCTCCGCTGATCGCACGACCTTGTCCAAACCTCATTCAGTCAATATCGCAGTAACCGGGCGTGGTGTTACCGAGTGGCGGCATAAGGAAGGGCATTCCTACACCAATCAGGACGAAACTGCGCATTTCCGGTTCGAATTGAGCTCCGACGGCACGTTTCGCTGGAAGAACATCGATAGCCAGGAAGGACAAACACGTTCCGCTTCCGGTCGCCTGGAGCACACTGTAAATGGTATCACTACTCTTTCTGATAATGGAAAGCTCCTTGGCTATCGGTTTGGAGAGCAC
>CAYTDR010000090.1:0-6250 GCA_964436185.1 uncultured Candidatus Obscuribacterales bacterium
AGACCAACCCTATCCCATCATGAGCGAAGCCGCCGGCATTGTTGCCTAAGAAAGATTCAGGCAACTTCAGCAGACCAGCCTCAACATAGAAGAGAGACGTGACCCTGAGCGCGTTTGCAAGTATAGCAGCAACAATAGAGAAGGCAAAAAGCTTGATAAAATCAATTGTCTTCAGCCCGAAAAAACTGCCGAATAACGCTACCAAATACAGTGCCAGCCAGAGCATCTTAATTCCGCTGCATGGCGCATCGATCTGCACGAATGCCGAGTCGCGAATAAGCAGAGTCCCCTTTTGAGTCACCGGTGTGCCGCCAATAGACAACAGGCATGCAGCGATGTGAGTGACTATCAGGCGCAGCGGGTAACCGAGGTAGAAATTCAAGGAGGCGACGAGTGGCAGTGACAGGAAGAGAAGCAGCCAATCACCGATATGCAATCGGCGTCTCACACCGGAAAACTGTGTCGCCAGCCCCAACACAAAAACTGCCAGGATGCCGTTAATCAACATAGTGACGGTGTTACCGATGGCAATGTAGATGAGAAGGGAACCAAGAATCAGAAGGAGCAATGTTCGATCGCCTAGCTTCAGTCGACCGACGTGCATTGACTGCACAGGCGCGTGGCGGTCGGTCTGGGAGCTATCATTTTTGAAAAACGAAGCCAGAACAATGAACGTGAAGAGAGCAACAATTCCCAAGGGCTCGTCGGACCTGTCGACCAACCGCTTGAAATACCAGATCCAGACGGGCCAGTAGGCGCCCACTGATAGAGCCAGGATGGCCGCCCTTAGTGTCTTTGCTGATTCCAACTCATCCCTGTTCAAACGATTAGTGCGTTTTCGCCGTGCCGGGTTTTCGTCTATTAAAGAAGATCGCTGCAAAGAATGCCAGTATCGCAATCAATACCATCGCAATTTCGTCAGGCTCCGGCGTCGGATGAAGCATCTGCTGCAAAGCACCACCATCGGAACTACCGGACGATTTGCCGCTGAAAGTCGGCTGCTCGCTCATAGCCGCTTGTTTGCCAACGAAGCTCATAGTTTCTGTTTGCTTGTTGAACGGTGAGCTCAACAGCTTGCCGCCTACGCTTCCGCCTGCAGAATCTGCCTTATCAGCGCCTGCCTGACCCTGAATCGTCGCTCCGAAAGATCTATTCTTGGCGTTGGACTCTTCATTAGCCGCCTGCCTTTGCGGCAGTTGTTCCTTGCCCTCGGCTTTCCTTGCACGCTCGTCGAACATAGGCGGCGAACCAGGGGCACCTGCCATCGAAGATGGAGGGTCGGAACCTGCAGTCTCTCGCAACCCATTGGGAGTGGGGTCTGACGCGGGCACAGTTTGGGATCTGGAGGAGAGCATGTCCAACATAGGAGCATCGCTGCGCTCCCGGTCTTTATAGTCGAGAGAAGCCTTCTTGGCTTCATATTCATTCGATGTTTGCGAACAGCCAGTCAGCAAGGTAAGCGGATTGAGAGCTACCGGCGCCAATTCTCGCAACATCTTTCCAGTTCCACGGGAGATAAAGGAATTCTTCCGGAGATCCTGAACCTTGGGCATAGGCACATCGTCTGTCACTACCGCACTGGAGACCGGCGTGACAAGGTGGTACTGTTGCGAAAGCGCGACCGCTGTCGACTGATCGCCGGCATAGAGCACTCTGAGGACATCTCGATAAGCCTGAAGCTGCGCCAACTCATCTGATGCTTTATACAGTCCTCGCATATCACCGGGTGTGGTGGCAAGTACATTCCCCGCGCTCGCCGGTTCGTCAGCAGAGAAACTCTTGAAGAAGTGCGCCATATCTGTACTGAGCGCACCCGTTCTCGGTACACGGATGATATGTCCGGATTCTTGTGCATCCTTCAAGAATGAGTTCGGACCTGAAGCGACTTGAAGGTCGTACAGCGGGAACGGTGCTCGCTCCGACATTAGTTTGGTGGCGGTAAGATCTGCAGGCCTTCCAGGATCGAAACTCCCTTCCGGCTGGGCCGCGTGGATCCACAACAAGGCACAGTTATTAGTCACGTCGCCGTTTCGCTGGCCAAGGAGATCCATGCTCAACGCCACAGCTCTTCTGCTGTCCTGTCCTCCAGCACACTTATTCGACTGCAGCTTGTGCAACGAGTCGAGGAATGTCAGGGACGAACTGGTGACACCGCGACATAGCTCACGATCGTCATCAAGAACTGTTTTGAGGGCGAGAGGAAGGTCTCTCGGTAGCTGTTTCAATCCCTCGATCACCTGCTCCATATATGGTTGCATTGTGATCGACTGGTCAACCACTATCGTAAGAGACGTAGGCTTACTGACGTGCTCTTGCGAAACAGTTTCTCTCGTAATGAGCTTAGAGGCACCGGCGAAATTATTGGGCGACCAGACCTGATTGCGACTGGCATCCCGGTCTACGCGAACCAGAGCCTCGAAGCGACCCAGGTAGGAGTTTTCAAGATCGCCGGCATAGGTCTGAGTTCTGTCCTTAATGGGCTTGCCATCGACAATCATGGCCAGGTTCGTCTTTGCAGACAAAGCGAGTTTGTGTTGGGCTGAGAAAGCAAAGTTCCTCTCCGCGAAGGTTGGCAAAGTAAGTGTCGCCTGCTTACCGGAGTCGCTGAGCTCCATGGGCGATACTATGTGTAACCGAATCTTCGTCGTCACTCCCTTCATTACCGGATAACACTGAACCAGGACAGTATCCTTGCCATCCATGCTCACTAACAGCGGATCCATTTTGTGATTGCGGACAGACTCTACGTAAGTCGCTCGAGCCAGCGACTTGCCCATGATCTTCGTTTCCTTTTCGAGCGAGTTAAGCCAGAGAGTGGCTCTGGTTACAACCGCCCCTGGTGGCAAAAGAATCTTCGCTCTCGCTTCACGCGGTACTGTCGATACATTGTCAAAAGAGAAAGTCCAATCCAGGCTGGCAAGCGCCGCCTGACCGTCCAACTTGCCTGAGATGATCGATTCCTTGGCCGCCAGCCCTCTTGCTACGCCTGCCACCATCTCACCGGCGATGTCCGGATCGAGATCGAACTCATCCGTAGCCCCTTCGTTCAACCTGGCCGGATCATCGACCAGACCTGCATGCTGAATCGTCGAACGAAACGAATTGGGAATAGGCACAGAGTTGAACGGCACACCCGTGACCGCATAATAGACCTTGCGAGCGTTATCCACGGACACCGGATCCTGGTGCTCGTACAGAGACCCGAGTATGTCGGTGGCGCGCCCGGAGCGTTCATAACAGGCACGTAAGAGGACTTCTTTGTTTCCCCACGCTCGCAGCCAGTCAAGACCCTCTTTCCTGCTCGATTCGTGCGTTGCCATACTCAGATGCATTCTGGTCATTGTCGAAGGAAGCTCGACGGCAATCACCATGACCAAAATGATCAGGTGCCCAAGATGCTTCATTTGATGCGCATCGAAGAATGTTCGCTCACGTGCCGCCAGATGACACAATGTTTTGCCGCAGAGAATGGTGGTTGGAAGAGCGAGCAAAGGCGATAGGTAGATGAGACCGAAGCCGAAGAAGATGATGTAGAAGATAAAAAGCGGCGCCACCGGCAAAAGCATCAACGAATAGAGAACACCGACCCCGAGAGCCATTCCGCTTGCCAAAGAGGTGACTGCATACAGGCTGGTTATATTGAGGCGAACAGCCAGCCAGGTGAGGAAGTTGCTTGCTGGGATGAGGGAGAACAGCAAGATATGTTGAAAAGTCGGGAACGGATCGAACAGTTCACGAGCCAGGAGATGGGTGGTGCTCTCTACGCCCATCAGTGCTATCGGAAGGATCACACCAATAAAGAACGAGAAAGGACCTGGCTGGAATACCTTATCCTGCAGGTCGATTCTCTTGCCTTCAATGTTTTTGGCGGCAAAACCGTTTTCCTGATCCAGCCCAATTCTCTTCGACATCTCTTTGAAGATCGGTTCGTCCAGCGGAGTTTTCGTTCTTGATTTAGGCTTTTTGTCCTTGCCCGCTTTGGAGCTCGATTTATGGAACGATCCGGAACGATTTGCCTGGTTCGAGACGCCTGTAGTCACGCTCGGCGACTGAGCGTCGCGCATTAGAGGAGCAAGATCCTTCATCGGCGTGAACAGAAGGTCGTTCCACGAAAGGTCGTTTAAATTTCTGCTATTGTCCTGTGTTCCACCGGGAGAACTCGTTCCCAGTCCTGACTTGCTATCTCTACCGGAGTTGGGTTGATTCATTTTGGTCTCATAGAGCCGAGTAGTTTCAGAACGAGATCTGGACTACATTATTTATCCCATCCTAGAACATTACCAATACAGTAATAACGGAGATTACCCTGTACCTGGAGAATTAATATGAATCTGTTAGGGGTCTCGAAAGTTTATTTAGTGGGTAGCAATTAGGTATGGTTCTGCTAAATGACGCTTTGACTCGAATCGAATCTGTTGCCTCAGTCATGCAATACGCTGCTGAAAGGCTTGCCGTTATCAAAGTGCCTTTTCCCGGCGCTCTCTCAGGTTCCTCGAGTGCTGCCAAGCAAAAGATCTGGGGAAAACCATGGAAATTCTAGGCGGTCTGCTCGTCCTCACCTTCATACTCATGCTCTCCGGACTGCGAATCGTCAAAGAGTACGAGAGGCTGGTAGTGTTTAGATTGGGCCGGACCGCGAGAGAAAGCACTGCCGGTGTGCGGCTCGTCATCCCATTTTTCGAGAAAGAAGTACGAGTGGATACCCGAGTGGTGACATTGCCGATTCCCATTCAAGAAGCTATCACCAGAGACAACATCGCTGTCAAAGTTGCTGCTGTCTGCATGTTTCAGATAGACAACTGCACCAAGTCCGTGATCTCAATCGCCGATCCGGTTGCTGCAGCAGGACAAGCGGCCCAGGCCATGATGCGAAACATGATCGGTCAATACAGTCTGGACGAGCTAATTACCGAACGCGATAAAGTGAATGCCAGGTTGCAAATGTGTATTGATGAAATGACGCGATCCTGGGGAATCAAAGTGAACTCGGTGGAGCTCAAAAATCTAGACCTGCCCAAGGGCATGCAGCGAGCGATCGCCCGTCAGGCTGAAGCAGAGCGTGTGAAGCGAGCTCGAGTTATCTCGGCGGAAGGAGAAATGCAAGCAGCCGGTAAACTTTCCGAAGCAGCAAATATCCTCAGCGAACCGGGAGCAATCGGGCTGAGACAGCTTCAATCGTTATCCGATATTGCCAAGGGAGGTGTGTCTACGCTTTTCGTTCCTGTTCCGATCGACTTTTTTGAACAGTTGGAGAAGGAACTTGACCAAGCCGACGAGAGCCAGACGGATGTTTGAGTCAAGACTGACTGAGCGCCAGAATGCTCTATCCAACGTGCAAGCTTGCGCACGACACAAGAACACAGCAGAGGTACACTCTATCGGTTGCTCACAACCCAAGAATCTCCTGAGCGCTGAACTTCTTGCGAATTCGGTGCGTAAGAAAATAGGTCAAAGGTTTACGCCCCGGATTGCACCGCTGATCAAGCAGCAAATGTGTCAGCACGGAAAGCGTGATGCCTACTCGATAAGGTTGTTTTGTCGGTCCCCGGAAAAATATGAAAAAGAGGGCTAACAACTCAAAAGAATGTAATGGGAGATATAGCTTACCGCTATACTTCTCGTGTGCAGCCTCCGAAAAGCGCTGCCAGTTTGGTCGCCAGCCATGTGCTCTGACGTAGTCAAACAGATGGTCCAGATCAATCAGCCAGCCAACAAGGAACGTTGCCAGCGCCGCCGGCTTCGATTTATATCGCATATAACTGGCTGATGCGACGCCAGCCGAAGTAATGATGTGTCCTACAGTTCGCATGGTAAGAAATGGATTCCTTTGGTGCTAAAACTCATGATTTTCGCTTCAGTCCCTTCTAAAATGGCTTGTAGTAGTGCGGATGCCTTCGTTAGTAGGGACTTATAATTCCCATAATAGGCGATCTTTCATTTATATGGCACACAAACTTGGAATTCATGGTCCTCAGGAGCGGTTTTTCTCCAGCTCACTTTCAGGAATCCGACAGCAAACCCAGCTGTGACCAACCTCGCAGGAGTTTCTATTCGATGATAAAAATTCGCCGTTCAACGCTCACCCTCCTTTCGACAGGGCTCCTTGCCTTCCTGACTCTGAGCCCGCAAATCGCCCTCGCTCAAAGCCCCAGTCCTCATGCCGTGAGCATGTACAACCTCGGATTGAACGCTTACAAGCAAGGCAGCCCGGAATCGGCGATCATCTTTTTCAAGCGGGCAGCCGATCTTG
>CAYTDR010000090.1:6260-14115 GCA_964436185.1 uncultured Candidatus Obscuribacterales bacterium
TGATCCGAACCTCGCGGATGCGCAATACAACCTGGGGGTCCTTTACCAGAGTCAGCGCCGATTGAAGGAAGCGATTCCGCGCTTCCAGGAAGTGTTGAGAGTGAAACCCGGCGATGCTGATGCTCACTTTCAGTTAGGTGTCACCTATATGGGGTTGGCTAGCTTCCCCGAAGCTATCTCTGAGTTGAACACGATTGCCCCTAGCAACTCGCACTTCCAGGAAGCGCAGCGCAAGGTACAGGAGTGCAACCAGAAAATAGCAGCCGGACAGGGTGGAGCAGCTACTCCGGTGCAACCGGGAGATGTTCGACCGCAGCTGCCCACAACTCCCGGACAGCCGGAAGGTACACCGCCGGTCGATCAGACAGGAATGCCACCAACGGCGCCGTCGTCTGAAAGTCCCCAGGGCTTCC
Organism: uncultured Candidatus Obscuribacterales bacterium; assembly: GCA_964436185.1. Lineage (GTDB taxonomy): Bacteria > Cyanobacteriota > Vampirovibrionia > Obscuribacterales > Obscuribacteraceae > CAYTDR01. The sequence goes on from CAYTDR010000090.1 coordinate 6,674, forward strand.
AACAACCACCAACGCAACCACCTTACATTGTCACGGCACCAACTTCGCAACCTCCGGAGACAGCCAGGCAACCCGAAGCCTCACCACCTTCCGGCGGGGGCGAGGCAGATTCCAGCAGCTCCGGCGAGAGGCCGACAGCTGTGCTTGCCAATGCTTCGGTAAAAATCATCGCCACCGGCTTTCAAGCGCCATCCGGTTTGACCTTCGATAAGTTCGGCAATCTCTACGTGGCCAACTTCAACAGCAACACGGTCGACAGAATCGGTCTCGACGGCAGTCGCTCACAGTTCTGTCAGGGTGGACATCTCAAGGGTCCCATCGGACTGGTGTCAGATGACATCGGCAATATTTACGTTTCAAACTACTCGAGCGGAACCATTGCGCGCATCACTCCAGCAGGAATCTCATCAATCATCGCCACTGGTTTCAAGCAGCCCTATTACCTGACCCTCGACAAGACCGGCAATCTCTTTATCAGCCAGCAATCGGATAACACAATTATAAAAGTCTCTCTACCGAGAACGATTACTTCGAGAACCGCCACAGAAGTGACACCATAAGGCAGTCAATGGTCAGCCGATCATTTGTTGCTGCATCGGTAAAATCCAGTCTTCGTGCCCACAGCATCGCTCCGGCAACGGAATGGATAATTTACTGCTCGCGCTCAGAATAAATGTCTTTGTCCGCGGGGATTGGTCTTGAATTGGATTGCCACTTCCCTCGTCAGGAAGGCCACTCGCGGCTGCAGCGCTTGCCCGAGACAACGGAACGGCAACTAGAGTCTGTAACACCAGGTTCGGTGTTTTTGGCCACCGGGAGATCGATCTTGGTTCGGATTGCCACTTGCGTGCGTGCACGGAAGGTCAATCGCGGCTGCACGCTTAACCGAACAACGGAAGGGGCACCGCGAGAGGAAACTGCTCGCGCACCCGGATCAGATGTTTTTAGCTGCGGGGAGATTGGTCTTGGTTTGGATCGCCACTTTCTTGCGTGCCCGGAAGGTCAATCGCGGTTGCAGCGCCTGCTCGAGAGAGGTCTTCAGCTCTTGATACCGCTGATAATGGCAGCTAGGCATGATGATTTGCTTGTCGTGGACGGATGTAGAGATCAATAGCTCCGTCATGGCTCGCAGTGTGTCCTGGTCGAGATCAGCAGCAGGTTCTGCAAGAATGAGGGGCACGTCCATACTCTTCGCCACCAAGATTTTCAGCAACAAAGCAAGCTGCTCCTTTTGTCGCGCCGGGAGTTCAGGCCAGCTGCCTCTCACATCTGACACCTTGGTTCCATCGGTAAAGGTCGCTGAAACTGTGAAATCCGAGGAAAACACCAGCGACTCAATCTCGGAGCTATATTCCTTGACCAGGGCTCCGGCACGATCGTTCAACTCCTTCAGTGGAGAGCCGACGGATTGTTGTCCGACGATGCCGCGCAAATGCTCTTTAGCAATTCCGATCGCCTTGTCCGCTTTTTTGCAGACGTCGAGCTGGAATTCCACCTCAGCCAATCGTTCGACTGCCTCTAAGTACTGACCATCGTACTTGTGCAAACTCTCTCGCAAACGGACTACCAGACCGTCTCGTTTGGCGATGTTCTCCGCCTCTTCTGACTGACTGGCTTCATTTCCCCACGGCAAAAGCGTGCCGGAGGCAGTGTCGGCATTAGGCGCGTCCATGTCAGCCAGCGAGGAGTCACGCTTGATTAGCTCTGTGATCTTCGCCTCGATCTCTCGCTTTTCGTTTTCCATTTGACGGATAGCTACTGTGACGTTGCCGAAGCCGGCCAGGTCGTACTCTATCTTGCCCAACTGCTCCAGAAGATTTTGCTTCTCGTCATCAGCAGAGATGAGCTCCTTGATCGTGTTATCCAGCTCGGATTCACCGGAACCTACCTCTGTGCCTATTACCTTCAACTGACTCTTGATCTCTCGGTCGATATCAGAGACTTCCTTGTTGAGAAAGTCGAGCTGCCGCTTGGCATTGCGCAGTTCTTCAAACTGAGTCTCGTGGTCCTGCGAATCCTTGTGATACCGCAAGATGTGCTGAGAAAGCTCCATTGCTGTCTGTGAGTCAAGAACAGTGGAGTCTATACCGGCCTTCTCGAAATAATAGGCCAGATCTTTCCTTATTTTGTTGTATCTCTGCTCTTCTGTCTCAACCGTCGCTTCACGAGACTGATACTCCTGCAGCAACACCTCGTGAGACGCACCCTCACTGACATATTTGATGAAGTCTTCTATGTCGCCTACACCAGCTTTCACTGCAATGGCAGTAACTCTAGTATCGAGTTTGGTGATTTTTTCCTGAGCCTGACTGAGAGCAATCTCGTGACGACGAATCTCTTTAAAGGCTTCTCGAGCCTCACCACGGAGGAAGTAATTGGGTCTTGCCCAGCGAATCCAGACCGCACAGGAGAGGGCAAGGAAGGTCACGGCAGCAAACGCACTCACCCCGACTATCCCCATAGCCAAGCCATCTTCAACGTTCTTCTCAAAGATTTTGATTGCGAACATTGGAATCACGGACAAGACAAACATGACACTTAATACGATACCGGTGACCGTATTGCGGTGTCTTTTTGCCAGCCGTCTTTCCCGAATGTCATCCGAAGCGAGCTTGGCATTGACGATTTTCTTTTTCTCGTCTGCCAATCGCGCCTTGAAAAGAGCGAGCAGCGAAACGTCGATTTTTACTTGCTCGAACTCTGACGGTCTGAGCTTTTGAAGAGCCTGCAACGCCGGTCCTCGACGATCGCTCGAGGCTTGCATGCGGATCATGTGCTTGCCGGTCTCTTCCTGCAGATTTTTCTGCAGATTGTTGAGTTCTTGCTGAAGCTTATAAAAGTTGATAGCCAGCCCGGAGATTGCGTTGCCTTCATCGACGGTAAACTGATCGATCCGATCGTAGCGAGTATGCAGCTCGTTGTTCAATCGCGCGCACTCAGTCTCTTTCGGCTCTATATCGGCACTTAGCTTGACTGCGTCATCTCTTCTAGATTCGCGCCGCATCCAGAGATTGCGAACGCGAGGAATCACCTGGCTTCCGCTCGGCACTCGCATCTCGTATTCCTGAACCTTGGCATCCAGCGATTTCTTGTCCTCAAAACGCTTGGTGGCATACTCGAGACGCTGGCCGACTTCGATCGACTCCATTCTGAGATTATTGAGCTCAACGGCCATGGCACTGTTATCGCTGTCTTTGTTGAGGAAACGATCAAGCTCTTTGATCTCCTTCAACACTTCTTGCGCATTCAGTCGTTCATTGTCCATTGAAGCGATGGACTCGACAATTTGTGTCCTTCTCTCGGTGAGCTCTATGATCGCCCGGTGGAGAGGCACTGGAGGACCGTCCGCCGCCGTATCCTTGAAGATGGCACCATCAAGTGAGCTGAGTACCGGAGAGTTATCTGACGTTCCCGCAGAAGCTTTTATCACCAGGCATTCGAGAATTGTCTGCAAGCCATTCTCTGGTGATGGTTGCGACTGTTCGCCAGGAACGAACAGATGGCGGAACGTCTCGCTGGTAACGCCCGTGATCAACGGTCCGACTTTATCAGAGCCATCCTCGCCACGAAAAGAGCTGGTCACGTTCTCCTTCGTTTCCCGATCGAGTACTTGCATGGCCCGCTTGCTGAAATCGCGCGTAATACGGAGCTTTCGCCCGCCAATCGTGAGATCGAGCGACACTCGATATGGTACCGCCTCATCCGGCGGTTGAAACTGCAATTTATAATCGGGTGTGCCGGCTACTGCCTGAGGAAAACCGAACAGTGTAGACCAGATGGCATTCATCAAGAGCTCTTTGAGCGACTCGGTCTTCTCTGCCAGCACATTGACCTGGCTGTTCCCCAGGTCGATGACGGTAGAGGAAATCGGACCGTATCCGTAGATTGTTATTCTTTCAATCCACATTTCGGACCGTCACCTTGTTGCCGGTTAGCGCATCGAGTCCGTAATAGAGCGCATCCTCGACTGTCTCGCCGGTTATCTCATCGGCGTCGGCATGGTGCGCTTGCTTTTGCTTACTCTCGGCTTTCTTTTTCTCCTGAATCATCAGCTCGATAAATCGATTCTCAAACGAGTCGGCTTCGAACTCACGGGCTAGATAGTCACTGCGGCTGCGATTTTGAGCGATGAGAATTTCGACCTCATCGTTCAACTGTGCCACCACGTTGTCCGGCTCCAGCTCAGGTGCTTGCGTTCCCTCCAGGGAAAGAAAGACTATGTCTCTGTCTCTGCGCACACCCTGTTCGTCAATTAAATACCTGATCTCATCGCTGACAGCGCCGTCATCCAATCCGGAGACGTCCACCGCGACATAGTTTACGCGACTAGGCTGAACTTCCACCGGTTCTAAACGAACCATCGGCGCGCCATATGGATCAAGCGAGATGCTGCCGAGTACTGCACCTCGAGGTCCGAGCTCAGTCAAGCCTCGTCCCATCAAGCAGCCAGTGTAGGCACCGATCAAGCGCCTGGTGTTGTCCAGCACTTCGAAAAAGTCATGACAGTTGCCCAGCGCCGCATAGGAGAACCCCTGATTCTCCAGCTCTGAACGTGAAAAAGGTGCTGTCGTCTCAGTGCAGCTTGGTGGAGATGAGTCGGATGCTTTCAATCCGATTCCCGCTTCCAGCGTCCCATGAAACAGAAGAACTCGAATGGGGCAATCGTCATCTCTATTTACTTTTGTGGACAGCAGTCGTTCTGACACGCCGGAACGTACATGCGCAAAGCCGCTAATCGAGACATCCTCCCGGTTGGGGTGCCGGATGGTGGTCATGGAAGCCGAGCGAAAAATGCGCACGTTGGAAGGCCAGTTACGCAGTCCGCAGGCCTGGAGATAAGAGTTGTTGTAAAAAGAATCGATGACTACCGGGTCGGTAGCGCCGGGCGCAATAAAGACTGGAACTCCGCGCAACTCTGCCAACACCTCAAGCACCATCGAAATCGTCTGGGTTCTAACCGTTCGATGATCCCATAGCCCGCCGGGAATTAAAACAGCATCGACATGATGCTCTTTTGCCAGGGCAACTGCCGACACAAAGGACTTAACAAGGTCGTTATATCTCCCTGCCCGTTGGTTCGCCGACAATCTAAACCCACCATGATTTTGAGATGAATCAAGATGCACATCTGAGAGCTGGAGAAATTTGAAACTGGTCGATCCGGATTCCATAACCCCTATCAAGCAAAAAGAGAATTATCGGGTTGCGCGATCAAGTCCCTTTGGTTTTATACCTGACTGGCAGTTTAATCTAAACATAATATGCGCGTACTTTTTGAAGCTACATTTATCGGACACGCTCTATAACGGTCGCAATTCCCTGCCCTACACCAATACACATTGTTACCAGACCGTATCGACTGTCGCGCCTTTTCATCTCGTAGAGCAGCGTGGTGAGAATTCTAGCGCCACTTGCTCCCAGCGGATGACCGAGCGCAATCGCTCCGCCATTGACGTTTACTTTCTTCTCGTCTGCACCCAGTTCTCTCATGCAGGCAAGCACCTGGGCGGCAAAGGCCTCATTGAGCTCCATCAGATCGATGTCGTCGATCGAAAGTCCGGCGCGCTCGAGCGCCTTTTTGGAGGCAGGCACGGGACCGATACCCATGATCGCCGGGTCGACTCCCGCCACCGCGCACGATAAGACTCTCGCCAGAGGCTTGAGTCCAAGCTCCGCAGCTTTCTCCGCGGACATGACGAGAACTGCTGCTGCACCATCATTGATACCAGAAGAGTTGCCGGCCGTCACTGAACCACCTTCGCGAAAAGCCGGACGCAGCTTGGCTAAGTCTTCCAGAGTGGTATCAGCTCTGGGGTGCTCGTCCTTGGCAAATAATTCTCCCGGCGTGTTTTTCTTCGTTGCCGGCAGAGGAACGGGAACTATCTCCGCTTCCCACTTACCAGCCTCGAGAGCTGCCTTGTATTTCGCCTGGCTAGCTTGAGCGAATGCGTCCTGATCGTCTCGTGAGATGCCGTACTTTTCCACCACGTTTTCCGCTGTTTCGCCCATGGAATACGGATGATGCATGTCCGAAAGCTTCTTGTTGATGAATCTCCATCCCAGAGTGGTATCAATCAGCTTCATGTCACCACGGGGAAAGGCCGTCTCCGGCTTGCCTAAAACGAATGGCGCCCGAGTCATCGACTCTACCCCACCAGCAATAAAGATGTCGCCTGATCCGCACATGATTGCGTGACAAGCATCATTCACTGCCATGAGACCGCTTCCACAAAGACGGTTGACAGTGCCGCCAGGTACGGTGACCGGCAGTCCGGCCAATAAGGCTGACATGCGCGCGACGTTGCGATTGTCCTCACCAGCCTGATTGGCACAGCCGAGAAGCACATCTTCCACAGCCGCCGGCTCGAGCTTATTTCGCTCAACCAGCGTTCTGATAACGAGCGCCGCCAGATCGTCCGGACGCACATCTTTCAGCGCCCCTCCGTATCTGCCAATCGGCGTTCTGATTGCGTCTACTATCACGGCTTCTCTCAATGTTGCCATTTTTTCCTCCGATCAGGCATTTTCTTTGCAGCATTTTTCAGCCGCTCTATCTTGCAAAACTTTCTTGCAATAATGTTTTTCGCACAGGAGCGATCGTCCTGTCTAACTCGGGCACCACCTGACGAAACGACCGGTGTTCTGGCGAAAATCGTTGAGCTTGACAGAGGCTCGGGAGTGACTGAAGGTCACTGCAACTCCGACGAGCGCTCTTTTCACCATTTGATCAGACCGTCTCACTGATTGATCTCCGGAGAGGTAAGCCAGCTTGCATTATCAAGGCTCAACTGTTTGAGCACTGCCTGATCCGCAGACGGATTGCAAGCTGCCGACAAGCGCACCTCAGGTCTGTCGTCTCCGGACAGCTTGGTGAGCGTAGCCGCATCGCACGCCGGGTTCCGAGCTACAGCGATGCGAACTCGATCCTCACCGTCTTTGGAAAGCTCTGACAGTATGGTTTTTTCCGTCTTTTTATTGCTTGCCGTGGACGAACGAACGAGCATACTGGCATCCTTAGCCAATTCCGCTAGAGAGGTCGAGGGCATGTTGGGGTGAGAAGCAGCGATGGACCTTATGATCGGGTCCTTATCCGCAGCAAGTTTGATCAACATCACACCTGGAGTGCTTGGTGACGCAACCAGAAGCATCTTCAGGACCGTGTCCGCGTCATCCGTGACTCGCGAAAGAAGGTCCTCGGTAAGATCGCGCCGCATCAGAAGCTGCTGCCGAACGCCGAGATCGTGACTCTGCGCAAGAACAAGCAATGTATCGCGAGGAGTGGAAGAATTGGCGGCCAGCGCTCGCAGGACTCCCGAGCTGACATCCTTCGAAAGTCCGGCAAGGACATTTGCCGGTGCCACTAAATTGAGTGCCAGCGCCTGACGCACCAGCTCAATGTTGTCCGCAGCAAGCCTGGAAAGTATGCTTGCCGCATCCTGGGC